>JAUPMC010000110.1 GCA_030836605.1 Thermoplasmatota archaeon
GGGGCTTTGGTCGCGCTCGGACCGCTCTTCGACAGCCTGCTCGCGTGAGGCTCCGGCGGCTGGCGCGCGCCCCCGGGCGTGCGCTCGGCCGAGCGGGCGCGCGTGACTCCCAGCCACTATCTACAGTGTTATATAGCGAAGAGCGCCAAGTGTACGTAGGGATGTTTGATGCCGCGGAGTATAATCGAAGGCGCACTGGGCTCCAAGGCGCCTGCCGGGAATGTGACTGAGGTGCAGGTGCCAGCCGAGAGGTCCGCTGAGGACATCGAGATCGAGAGGATAGCCGAGGGCCTCAACGTGTGCATCAAGCTCATAGGCTGCGGGGGCGCTGGCTCCAACACAGTCAACAGGTTCTTCGAGCAGGGTGTCTCCGGGGTCCAGACGCTAGCCGTCAACACGGATGCGAAGCACCTTCTGTCGGTCAAGGCCAGCAGGAAGATGCTCATAGGGAAGGTCCTCACAAAGGGCCTGGGCGCGGGGGCGAAGCCGGAGGTCGGTGAGCGGGCCGCCATGGAGAACGAGCTCGACCTCAAGGAGTTCGTCAAGGGCTCCCAGATAGTCTTCGTTACCGCCGGCATGGGTGGCGGGACCGGCACGAGCAGCTCGTTCGTCGTGTCCCGGCTCGCGAGGGAGGCGAAGGCGCTCACGGTGGGGGTCGTCACGCTCCCGTTCAAGTCCGAGGGTGAGATGCGCATGGACAACGCGATGGCTGGCCTGTCCCGCCTCGCGAAGGTGTGCGACACGACCATAGTGATACCCAACGACACGCTCCTAGAGCTGGTCCCGAACCTGCCCGTCCAGGCGGCGTTCAAGGTCGCGGACGAGCTGCTCCTGCAGACGATATGCGGGTTGACTGAGATGCTCACCCGCGCGGGCCTGGTCAACGTGGACTATGCGGACCTGCGCACGATACTCGATGAGGGCGGTGTGTCGCTGATAGGCGTCGGCGAGTCCGAGGGCGCCCCCATGGAGCGCATGGAGGAGGCGGTCGAGGAGTCGCTCACGTCCCCCCTGCTCGGCAAGATAGACCTCAAGGACGCGAAGGGCGCGCTGGTGCGTGTCGTCGGAGGTCCTGACATGACCATAGAGGAGGCGGCCAGGGCCGCGGAGATCATATCGTCCAAGCTTAGGCCGGACGGCCGGCTCATATGGGGCTGCACGCTCGAGAAGGGCATGGAGGGCAAGGTCAAGATACTGCTCATAGTGACAGGGGCGAGGTCACAATACGTCCTCCTGCGCGACGGCACAGAGTCCGTGATGCGAAGGACCACAGAGGACTATCGCGGATCGGTCAATGTGCCGTCCCGCATACACCCTGACGAGGACGAGTCGTTCTTCGTCAGGTGACGCCCTCACAGGTTCAGCAGGACGTTCGACGCGGCGCCCATGGCCATGGCCAAGGTGATAGAACCAGCTGTGACCAGGGCCGTGCTCTTGACGCCGAACTCCTTGAGCATCACGGCGAACGCCGCGAGGCAGGGCATGAACACAGCCATCACCAGGGCGAACGTGAACATCTGCTCTGGCGCGAGGTACAGGGCGAGGTTGCTGGTGCCGAACAGTATCATGAGCATCTGGAGGGCCATCTCCTTCCTCAGGATGCCGAACACGAGGGCGACCACGGTTATCCCTGGCAGGCCCAGGACCGCCATCATGAATCCCTCGGACGGGCCGATGAGCTGCTGAAGGATGTTCTCAGCCATGAGTATCTCGAGCACGATGCTCCCGGCCAGCAGGAGCGGGAACGCGATCGTGAGGAACTCCTTGATCCTGAGATATGTCTTCTTCAGGATCTCGGATGCGGCCGGCACCCGCAGGTCAGGTATCTCCACGAACAGCCCCGTCGGCTCGAACTTGATGGTCTTGTGCAGGACGAAGCCGAGCAGGACCAGGATGGCGCCGAGTATGATGTAGATCGAGAGGGCCCATGTGACCCCGGCGTAGTTGCCGACCATGCCGATTATGATGGCCGTCTGCGCCGAGCACGGCACGGCTATGGTGATGAGGGTCGCGAGTATGAGCCTCTCCCTCTTCGACCCCATCGCCCTCGTGGCCAGTATCGCGGGCACGTTGCATCCGAACCCGACCACTATCGGGATGACCGCCCTCCCGTGAAGACCCAACCTGTGCATCACGCCGTCCAGGAGAGACACCACCCGGACGAGGTACCCGGAGTCCTCGAGTAGAGCCAGCATCAGGTAGAACACGAGTATGTAAGGGATCACGAGGGCGAGCATCGCCTCGACGCTGAGATAGACGCCTTCAGCGACTCCTCTGGCGATGTCGTTCGACAGCCCCTCCTTGAAATCATCGAACGGGTCACGCGCGGCGTCCGTGTAGGCGCCGACCAGGAGTCCCTCGAGCGCCCCACCGACGAACACCAGCACGAGGAAGACTGAGGCGAGGACGGCGATGAGTATCGGTATGCCAGTGGCTGGCCTGAGGGTCAGGTCAGAGATCAGGCCCTCCTTCTTCCTGTTCCTGGACTCACCGACGACCTCGGACGCTATCCTCCCGGCCTCGCCGAACCTGTCCCTCTCGATGTGCACGACGATGTCCTCGCCGTGCTCCTTCAGGAACTCCTCCCTCATGGTCTCCGAGGCCTTCACGGCCTCGGGGTCCGCCTTCTCGACGACCCTCCTGTCCCCTGTCAGGAGCCTGAGCGAGACCGCCCTCAAGGGCATCGGCCAATCGTCCTGTCGGAGCATGCCCGAGAGCTTGCGTATCATGCCCTCGATGTGCGAGTCGTACCTGACCTTGAACTTGCTCTTACCCCTGAGCTGGACCGATGTGAACAGGAGCGAGTCCATCCCCTCGCCCTTCGTCGCGACCGTGGGGATTACGGGTATCATGAGTATGCGTTCAAGCCTGGCGACGTCCACATCCCTGCCGCTCTTGCGCATGGCGTCGTACATGTTGAGTGACGCGATGACGTGGTATCCGGACTCAATGATCTCGAACAGGAGCACCAGGTTCCTCTCGAGCCTCGTCGTGTCCAGCACCGCTATGACCGTGTCAGGGCGTCTCTCGAACAGCAGGTTCGTCGCGACCCTCTCGTCGTCAGTGTGCCCCGCGAGCGAGTACGTCCCGGGCAGGTCGATGACCGTGATGGTGGAGCCCATGAACTTGGCCTTGCCCTCGAAGAACTCCACGGTCGTGCCCGGGTAGTTGGAGCTTATCACACCGACGCCCGTGAGCCTGCTGAAGATGGCGCTCTTGCCCACGTTCGGGTTCCCTGCCAGGGCTATCTCCATGCTGTACCTCCCTCAGGCTCTGACCATGTGTAGGGCGCCCCCGATCTCCCTCGCGAGGGCGATCTTCGTCCCTTTCAGGGAGACGATTATGGGGCCTCCCATGGGCACCTTCTTCTCTACCCTGACCTCGCTCCCGGGGACGAACCCCATCGCGAGTATGCGACACAGCTCGTCCTTGTCCTTGGACGCGAGGTGCGAGACCGTGCCGACATCGCCCTCGCCTAGGTCGACCAGCGGAACCGTCTCCTTTGTGCACTTCTCGCACGCGATCCCGCGCTCGCACTTGGGGATGTGCTTCCCGTGCGGGCATTTGGACGGGCGGTTCAGCATCCTGCACAACTGCCTCTCGGCGTCGTCCGTCAGGACGTGTTCCATCTTGCACGCCTGCGCGTGCCTGGCCTTCCCCCTGATGCCGCACAGGTCGTTGAGGAACCGCTCCAGGAGCCGGTGCTTCCTCGTCACCTGCCGGGCGATCTTGAGCCCTTTTGGCTTGAGGGTGGCTCCCTTGTACTTCTCGTGCTTGAGGTACCCCTGCTTGGACAGCTTCTGCAGCATCTCCGTCACTGAGGCCGGCGCGA
>JAUPMC010000111.1 GCA_030836605.1 Thermoplasmatota archaeon
ACCGCCTTCTATGTCGTCGGCACGGGCCTCTTCTTCTTCCTGTTCAAGGGTATCAAACCGAAGGATGACCCGTTCCCAGCGGACGCTATCGAGGATTGAGGCGTGTGGACCCACTCAGCGGGGGTCCCCGCGGCCTCAGCCCGGTTATATAGTCAGTGTCAATAAGTCTATGACCATCGATTGTGTTGCACCCCTCGGTCTATCGGGAGGTGAGGGGATAACTAGCTTCAGTGAGTCAAAGAGGATATCCTGTGTGCTTGTGTCGGCGCTGTTCGCCGTCTCGCTCTTCGCGGGACTGAGCTCAGCCGGCAACGGACCGGACACCGCCGTGGCGTCCGACTCCGAGACGATCGCCAAGTGGTCGGTCCTCGTCTATCTGGTCGCGGACAACAACCTCGACGAGTATACGGAGACGGACCTGTTGGAACTCGAGGTCGGAGGCTCCAGCGCCGATGTCAACGTGCTCATACTCATGGACAAGCTGTACGAGCCAGCGGTCCTGATGACGATAGAGGACCATGAGCGCGTGGTCCTCGAGGAGCTCGGGGAGCTCAACATGGGCGACCCGGCGAACCTCAGGTACCTCGTACAATACAGCGACGAGAACTGCCCGGCTGAGCACATGGTCGTGTTCTTCTGGGACCACGGCTCGGGCGTTCACGGCGTGTGCGTCGACGAGACGATGGAGGACGGCACGGCAGGCTCTGATTGGCTGTCGCACCACGAGACCATGGAGGCCATCGACGGCTACCACGTGGACATCCTGGCCGCGGACGAGTGCTCGATCGGCCAGATGGAGACCATGTACGAGTACTACTTCGGTGGCGCGGACATGGACTACTGGGTCGCCAGCGAGAACTACATCAGCTGGAGGGGCTTCTCCTACGACGAGATCCTCCTGAGGCTGAACGAGGACCCGACCATGGACGAGAGGACGCTGAGCCTGGTGATAGTGGAGGAGTTCACGGAGCTGTTCAGCGTGCCTCCCTACCAGAGCGAGATACTGACGAGCCAGTCGGTGTTCGACATGTCCAAGGTGGAGGCGCTCGGGTTGGCCGTGCTCGACATGGCCGAGGTGCTCTCCGCGGACATCGACAGCTACCGCTCGGTGATCCAGGCGGCCCAGATGGCCGCGATGAACCCCTGGGGCGCCAGGTCGGCGGGGCAGGTGGACATGGCGACCTTCGTCCAGTACATCATGGACAACTTGGATGACGAAGACCCCGCGGCGACAGCGTGCGGCGATGTGCTCGACGCCTTCGCGGAGTGCATGATCGGCATGGGCGTCTCCAAGAACAGCGACCTGTACGGCTACAGGGGCATGGGCATACTGGTCCCGCCGTCCTACAGCATGTACACGGTCGCGAGCGCCGCCAGCTACGAGCTGTACATGGGGTTCGAGTTCCCGAACATCGGCTGGTGGGCGTTCCTCGAGACATACTGGGGCGTCGTGTAGGGCCGGTAGGAACCGAGCCAAACCCTTTATCCAGTTTTCATTGCCGCACTCCGCTCACAGCAGTATCGACAGGCAGGTCATCGCCCCGTCGCACTTCGGGAACTCCGTCATCTCGAGGACGATGACATCGACGCCCTCCTCTTCGAGGAGCGCCCTCGTCTTCGGGAATCCCGTGGGCATCAGCGCCGTGCCGTTGACAGAGAGCACGTTCGCGGCGTAATCCTCTCCGTGGGGGACTATCAATCTCTCCTCCCCGGCGAACGCCGGCTTGCCTGCGAACGCCCTCGTGACCAGGACCGTGCCGTCCCGTATGTGGCTCACATGGCTCTTGAGGTGCATGATCGCTGGGTCCGAGACAGTATCGACCTTGACCTCGAGCCAGTCAGCCAGCTGTTTCACGCCCTCGCTGTTCGTGCGCCTGGTCAGGCCGCTGACCAGCCTCTCGCCCATGTGGAGCACGTCGCCACCCTCGACCGTGGCCGGCTCATCCGCCCTCCTCACGGGCATGTATCTGGACAGCGCGGCCTCGACCGCCCCGACCTCCCCTCTCCGGCTCTCCTCCGCCGGCCGGCAGATGAGCGCCTTGCCGCCGTGCGCCACCGCGGTGTCCTCGACGAAGCACGAGTCGGGGTGGTCGTCGTCCGTGTCCAGCCGTATGATGTCGAGGCCTAGGTCCTCGAGCGCCTCTACATAGACCGCGTGCTGTTCCCGGGCGCGCGCGACATCCACCGTGTGCCTCATCGGGTGGGTCGAGATGCATCTGGAGAACCTGTCCCCGGGCCCGCGCACGACCGCCTTCCTGACGAGCACGCGCTCACCCCCTCCGGCTCACTGGCGCAGGTGGATGGCCATGGCGCCGGCCAGTATCGAGGCGTACCCCTCGATCTCGCGGATGACGATCGAGTGGGGGAAATCGTTCGCGACCGTGCCGGAGTACTCGATCCATCCCAGCAGGTTCTTCCCAGGACCTCTGATGAGCGTGTCGATGAAGTCCGCCTCGAGGGTCTCGCTCGTCGAGGTCCTCGTGGACCCGAGGAGCGCGGGCCTCTGGACGAGGCGTTTCTCCTCCTCAGAGTAGAGCGGGTTCTGCTCCTGGAGGTAGACCCTTGTGAGGTCGGATATCTCCCCGAACGCGTATGTGCCGCAGGTGGGCTCGAAGTCCTCGGCCCTGTAAGTCCTCAGCTTCTGCCTCTCCCAGACATCGGGGCGCATGCTGGTCATGACGGTGTATCTGAACAGTCCATCGTTCTTGCCCTTGATCCCTATCATCACCCACTTCAGCTTGAACTGCCTCTGGATGATGTCGGAGGCCTCCTGGATCACATCGTGGATGTTCAGCTGGGGCTTGTGGAAGTGCGCCATGAGGGATGTGACGCCGTCGACCGCCCTTGACCCCGGCTCGTGCTTGACCCTCATGTACTCGAACCGTAGCCTTCTCTTGACGGTCTCGCAGTCGGTTGCTTCCATCATGTCAGTGCCGGCCCCGAAGGTTATTGCTCGGTCTACCATTTGAAATTGTTGCCTCCGGCTGGCCGGGCCGCACATGATATGAGGCAGGGGCGCGATTCATCCCTGAGGGACAGCGTTGAGAGGCGTGGTAGCGTTCGACAGCGTGTTCGGGAACACGAGACAGGTCGCGGAAGCTATCAGGGACGAGCTGGAGAGGGCGGGACACCAGGCGGCCCTGCTGAACGTCAGGGAGAGCCGGGAGGTGCCTTCCGAGGGGGACTTCGTTTTCGTCGGATCCCCGACCAGGTTCAAGAAGATGACCGGGAGGTCCAAGAGGCTCATGAGGAAGCTCGACGCGAAGGCCTGGGCATCGAAGCCCGTCGTCGTGTTCGACACGCACAGCGAGATCCCGACGGACCCCGCGGAGAGGGAGAAGGCCATCAAGTGGATAGAGCCAGGGGCCGCCGGGAGGCTGAGCGCCATCGCCGAGAAGAGGGGACTGGCGGTGCGCGGGCCGCCGCTCAGGTGCGTCGTGAAGGGCATGAAGGGGCCCTTGGCCGAGGGCGAGCTGGACAAGGCTAGGGCGTATGCCAGCAGGTTCGCCGAGTCGCTGCGGTAGTCCCTGCGCGTGGCTCAGTTCTTCAGGGCCACGTAGATGTCCGCCTCGATCATCTCTCCGTCCACGAAGTAGTGGTGGACGAAGTAGAGGTTCCCCTCATCGTCGAACGTGCACTCCCCGGCGAAGTTCGACACGATCTCCTCGGGCGCGCCCCATGTGCCGTTCGGCTGCAGGACCGACCTGAATATCGCGGGTCCGGTGTAACCCATCCCCAGCCTGCTCTCGGCCGTGAACCAGAGCTCGGAGCCGTCCGGGGACACGTACGGGAAGCCCTCGTCCGCGTAGTCGGTGCTGACGCCCTCGACCAGGACCGGGGTGGACCACTGGTCCCCGACC
>JAUPMC010000112.1 GCA_030836605.1 Thermoplasmatota archaeon
CCATGAGCTTCATCTCCTCGGCGTCGTCGGATGAGAGGGAGTCTATGTTGCACAGGGCCTTGAGTATCAGGAGCTGCCGGTCCCTGCGGGCCACGAGGTCGAAGCTGATGCTCCTCAGGTTGTGCTGGTTCGAGACGTAGAAGCCGCACTTCGCGAGGGTCTCCCTCGTCCTCCCGACGAGCTTGTCCCTGTCCACCGCGACCGCGCGGATGCGCCTGTGAAGCTTGGCCATTCTCTCCTGCAACCCCGAATCATCTCCCTGGTCATCTGTACATCGTGTTGGGTGAGAGCTTCTCGTATCTCCTCAGGTCGCTCTCGCTCATCGGCTCGACGTTCTCCATGGCCTTCTCGAAGTACTTCATGCCGACCTTGCGTCCCTTCACGGCGTCCTCTTCCAGGCTTCCGCCCTCGAGGACGTAGTCCCTGATCGCCAGCATCACGGCCTCGTTGCACACGGCGGATATCTCCGCGCCGGTGTACTTGTCCATCCTGACGGCCAGCTTGTCCAGGTCCACATCGTCGTCCAACGGTTTACCCTTTGTGTGTATCCTGAGTATCTCCTTCCTGGCCTGCAGGTCGGGCGGGGGCACGTAGACGAGCCTGTCGAACCTCCCCGGGCGCATCAGGGCGGGGTCCATGATGTCCGGCCTGTTCGTGGCGGCTATGACCACCACGTTGTGGAGCGCCTCCAACCCGTCCATCTCGGTCAGTATCTGGCTGATGACCCTCTCCGTGACCCCTGAATCGGACGAGGTGCCCCTGACCGGGGCGATGGCGTCTATCTCGTCCAGGAATATGACGCACGGGGCGGCCTGCCTGGCCTTCCTGAAGGTCTCGCGGACCGCCTTCTCGCTCTCCCCGACCCACTTGGACAGGAACTCCGGGCCCTTGACGCTGATGAAGTTCGCCTCGCTCTCGGTCGCGACGGCCTTCGCCAGGAGCGTCTTGCCGGTCCCGGGGGGACCGTACAGGAGTATGCCCTTGGGGGGCGTGGCGGCCATGTGCTTGAACAGCGACGCGTACTTGAGCGGCCACTCGACGGATTCCATCAGCTCCTGCTTGGGCCCCTCCAGGCCCCCGACTTCCTCCCACTTGACGTTCGGCGACTCGATGAGGACCTCCCTCAAGGTCGAGGGCTGCATCTCCCTGTACGCGCCCATGAAGTCGTCCATCCCCACCTTGAGGCCGTTGAGGACCTCCAAGGGTATCGACTCCGCCTCGAGGTCGATGGATGGCAGTATCTCCCTGAGGGCGCGCATGGCTGCCTCCCTCGCGAGCGCGGCGAGGTCCGCGCCAACGTACCCGTGGGTCATGGACGCGAGCTTGTCCAGGTCGACATCGTCCGCCAGGGGCATGCCCTTCGTGTGTATCTGGAGTATCTCGAGCCTCCCGACCTTGTCGGGTATGCCTATCTCTATCTCCCTGTCGAACCTGCCGGGCCTGCGTATGGCCGGGTCGAGCGCGTTGGGCCTGTTGGTCGCGCCTATGACGACGACCTTCCCCCTGCCCTCCAGCCCGTCCATGAGGGCCAGCAGCTGCGCCACGATCCTGCGCTCCGTCTCCGCGGTGACCTCGTCCCTCTTCGGGGCGATGGAGTCTATCTCGTCTATGAATATGATGCTGGGGGCGTTCTCCGCCGCCTCCTTGAATATGTCCCTGAGCCGTTCCTCGCTCTCGCCGTAGAACTTGCTCATGATCTCCGGACCGCCTATCGATGTGAAGGTCGCGCTCGTCTCCGACGCGACGGCCTTCGCCAGGAGCGTCTTGCCAGTCCCCGGCGGCCCGTGCAGGAGCACGCCCTTGGGCGCGTCGACGCCGAGCTTCTCGAAGAGCTCGGGGTGCCTCAGGGGCAGCTCGATCATCTCCCTGACCTTGTCCACCTCGTCCTTGAGGCCGCCTATGTCCTCGTAGGCCACCTTCGGGCCCTTCGCGGCCTCCTCCTTGGCGGGCTTCTCGCTGAGCTTGACCTGCGTGAAGTTCTGTATCACCGCCGCCTCCCCGGACGGCTGGAAACCCTGCACGACGAGCGTGAACTTGCGCCCCATCACGCTGACCTCGAGCAGGTCGCCCTTGACGACGGGCCTGCCCTCGAGGTTCTGCGCGAGGTACTCCTCCCCTCCCAGCAGCTTCAACGGCTGGGTCGGTGCGAGCGTGACCTTGGTCGCCGGCTTCGGCACGACCTTCCTGATCCCGAGCTTCTCGTCCAGGCCGACCCCGGCGTTCTTCCTGGTGACGCCGTCGATCCGTATCGTGCCCCTGTTCTCGTCCTCCGGGTACCCCACATAGGCCGTGACGACGGTGTTCCTCGTGCCCTCTATCATGACCGTGTCGCCCTGGTTGAGCTTGAGTATCCTCATCAGGGCGGGGTCCACCCTGGCTATCCCCTTGCCGTCGTCCGCGGTCTTCGCCTGGACGACCCTGAGTATCTTCTCCTTGTTCGACATGTGTCGCACCTTTGACCTTGATCGATGATGTGTGTGAGTTCGAGTCCGCAACGGGTTTGGGGCGCCGCTGTTGGCAGCCGCCCCGTCACTTCACTGGGACCTTCTTCGACTTCTTCCCCGGAGGGGCCTCCTTGGGCAGCCTCACGGTCAGGACGCCGTCCTTCAGCTCGGCCTCGACCTTGTCCGTGAGGACGTTCTCCGGTAGCGGGATGGCCCGGTAGAACCTGGAGTACCGCCTCTCCCTGCGGATGTAGCCGGTCTCCTTGTCCTCCTGGTCCTCCTCGACGCTCGTCTCGGCGGACACCTCCAGGCTGTCCTGCGCGACCTCTATCTTGAGGTCCTCCTTCTTGATGCCCGGTATCTCGGCCTTGACGACGTACTCCTTGCCGTTGTCGACCAGGTCCACGAGCGGCTGCCTCACCGACCCGGTCGCCATCGACTGGGGCGACAGCATCAGGCTCTCCCACTCCGACTTGAAACCGTCGAAGACCCTGTCCATGTCGTCCAGCATGGTCCACGGGCTGGCCCATGTCGGGCTCCAGTACTCCCTCGGCGCCACGCCCTCCTTCTTGTCCTTCCTTCGGATCATGCTTCGTCCACCTCCGTCATGACGCGCCCTCATGGCACGGTTTCGACTATGTTAGTACTTCTATATAATGGTTGTCGCACACTGTTTGGGGTCGCCCCATCGTCTGGCCGCGCGCTGGACGGTGCCTTCCTCCAGCCCTTCGCCGTGGAACACTAATTATACGGAACGGCGATATGCTCGCCGGATGAGCGGGAAGCTGGTAAGCGAGTCTGTCATCGTGGACGACCCAGCGGAGGCTAGCCAGATACACAACAAGGGCTCGTACGGCGTCCCGCAGTCCGGTGGCGGCCTGAAGCTGGAGCTGATGGAGGCCATCTACCTGGTCGAGTCGGACAGGCTCTCGGTCGCATCGGACGGCTCGCCCATCTCCGCGGCCGACCTCCTCAGGACCGGCCACAAGGCCTCCGAGGGGTTCGAGGTCCGCTACCTGGTCTACCGAGAGCTGAGGCAGCGCGGATACGTCGTCAAGACGAGCTCGCCCCCCCTGGACTTCCGCGTCTTCCCGAGGGGCGGGGCGCCGAGCAAGACCCCGAGCAAGTGGTGGGTCGCGGCCATATCCGAGCGGTCCACGTTCGACCTGGGCGCTCTCCTGGGGCATCTGGACCGGACCTCAGACGTGAGGAAGGGCTTGCTCCTGGCGGTCGTGGACGAGGAGAGCGATGTCACATACTACGAGGTCAAGCGCGTCGTCCCGAAGGGCAGGCTCGGGGCGGTCGACCTGAGCTCTGCCCACGAGGGCCTTCTGATGGCCGACAGGGTCATGGTCGACGCCGGGCACTCGGCCGTCGCGATCCACGGTGGGCACTTCTTCGGAAAGATGATCGGCCAGGCCCTGCAGCTGTCCCTGATCGAGGCGACGTTCCTAGTCGAGCTGGGGGCGCTGAAACTGAGGGACGCGAAGACGAACAAACCGGTCGGCCTCCCGGCGCTCAAGAAGCGCGCGAGGGCCGTCCAGCCGGACTTCGACCTCAGGCTGAGCACGTTCAAGGACATGAAGGGCAAGGGCATGGTCGTCAAGACCGGCTTCAAGTACGGCTCCCACTTCAGGGCGTACGAGGGCGACCCCGACAAGTCGCACGCCCGTTACCTGGTGCACGCGGTCCCCGAGGAGTACACCACGATGTGGCCCGAGGTCAGCCGCGCGGTGAGGCTCGCCCACGGGGTCAAGAAGGAGATACTGCTGGGGCGCGTGTCGAAGAAGGAAGTCGAGTACGTGGGCCTGAGCCGGTTCAGGCCCTGATCATATCCTGGAGCTCATGCCTGGCTTGTAGAGTTCTGATTGCCAGGGGTGAGCCTTGAACAGTCTGCAGTACTCGTCTATCGTGTCCCTGAACCTGATCGGGGGTACGATGCCCCTGCAATCCGTCGCGAACCTGTCGCAGTCGTAGCACGAGACCATGGCGTGTCTACCAGTCGCGCGACTCTAGATAACGCTATCCATGGGATGCCCGTCTCAGAGGAGTCTCGGGACGAGCTCGGTGAGCCTGTTCGCGTATCCCCACTCGTTGTCGTACCACGAGAGGACCTTGCCGAAGTTGCCCTTGCCGCCTATGACCATGGTCGAGAGCGAGTCGATGATGCTCGAGTGCGTGTTGCCGACTATGTCCGAGGACACGATCGGGTCGACGCAGTACTCCATGATGCCCTTCATCGGGCCCTCGGCGGCCTGCCTCAGGGCGTTGTTGATGACCTCTGGCGTCATCTCGCTCCTCGTCGTGAAGCTGAGGTCCGTGATGGACCCGACCGGCGTCGGCACCCTGAGCGCGAACCCGTTCATCCTGCCCTTGAGCGCGGGGATGACCTCGCCTATGGCCTTCGCGGCGCCCGTGGACGTGGGTATGATGGACAGCGCCGCGGCCCTCGCCCTCCTTGGGTCCTTGTGGGGCGTGTCTATCAGCCTCTGGTCGCCTGTGTACGCGTGGATCGTGGTCATCATGCCCTTCTCGATGCCGAACTGGTCGTTGATGACCTTGGCCGGCGGCGCGAGGCTGCCGGTCGTGCACGACGCCATCGATATGATGTTGTGCTTCGCCTTGTCGTACATGTCGAAGTTGACGCCGAGGACGACTGTGATGTCCGGCTCCTTCGCCGGCGCGGATATAACGACCTTGCGCGCCCCCGCGGCCAGGTGCTTCGCGGCCTTCTCCCTCTCGGTGAACAGCCCGGTGGACTCTATGACGACGTCCGCGCCGAGCTTGCCCCAGGGTATCTCCGCCGGGTCCTTGCACTGGGTGACCTCGAACCTGTGAGGCCCGACCCTCACACCCGTCCCGTCGGGCTTGCACTCCATGTCCAGCTTGCCGTAGACCGAGTCGTACTTGAGCAGGTAGGCGAGCGAGTCGACAGGCACGATGTCGTTCACCGCGACGATCTCGAAGTCCTTCCCGAGGCGCTTGCTCTCGAGCGCGGCCCTGTAGACGTTCCTTCCTATCCTTCCGAATCCGTTGACCCCGATCCTGATCACGCTTGTCCCCGTCTCAGCTAAGGTGGACGCCCCTTAAAAATATGTCCAATCTACTAGGCCGTCCCGAGGGTTGGCGTGGCCCCGCCAGGG
>JAUPMC010000113.1 GCA_030836605.1 Thermoplasmatota archaeon
GAGGCGCGGACCTGTTCGAGTCCACCGCCGCCGAGAACATCGGCGCGATGGTCCTCGGCCTGAGCCTGTACACCTTCTGGACATCAGATGTCGTCCCCGCTGGCATGAGGTGGGAAGAGGGGGCCGCGCTGGCCTGGATATTCTTCCCGCTGGTCGCGAGGTCGTTCGGTATATTCGCTTCGCTCGTCGGGGTCCTGGTCGTCAGGCTGAGGAACGAGGACAAGGACCCGATGTCGGGTATCAACATGGGATACTACGTCACATGCGCCCTGGCCGCGGTGTTCTTCTACTTCGCGACCAAGATCATGTTCGAGGACGAGCTGGGCAGCGGCTACCTCTACTTCTTCGGCGCGGGCGTCATCGGCATAGTCCTCAGCATAGTCATCGTCTACATCACGCAGTACTACACATCCGGCTCGTGGAGGCCGGTCAAGGAGATCGCCGAGGCGTCGACCACTGGCCCGGCGACGAACATCATCACCGGCCTGTCGATCGCGATGGAGTCGACTGCCATGCCGGTCATAGCGATCATCGTGGCCCTGCTGGGCTCGTTCGCCCTTGGCCAGATGGCCGCCCCTGACGACGCGGCGATAACCAGCATCGGGACCTTCGACACGTATAAGCTCATCTACGGGTTCTACGGGACGGCGGTCGCGACGATGGGCATGCTGGCCACATGCGCGTTCATACTCGCGACGGACACCTTCGGCCCCATCACGGACAACGCCGGGGGCATCATAGAGATGTCCAAGCAGCCTGAGGAGATCCGGAAGAGGACGGACAAGCTCGACGCGTGCGGCAACACCACGAAGGCGTTGACCAAGGGCTATGCGATGGGCAGCGCCGCCCTGGCGGCGTTCCTGTTGTTCGGGGCGTACTTCGAGCGGGTCGCTGTCAAGAAGTTCGACGGGGACCTGTCGCAGGCGTTCCATGTGGACCTGGCGCAGCCCGACGTGTTCGTCGGTGGCCTGCTCGGCGCCATGCTCGTGTTCCTCTTCGCGTCCCTGGCGATAAGGGCGGTCGGGAAGACGGCCCAACAGATGATCAACGAGGTCAGGCGCCAGTTCAAGGCCGACCC
Organism: Thermoplasmatota archaeon; assembly: GCA_030836605.1. Taxonomy (GTDB): domain Archaea; phylum Thermoplasmatota; class Thermoplasmata; order UBA10834; family UBA10834; genus UBA9653. The sequence continues at coordinate 1,079 of JAUPMC010000113.1, forward strand.
GGGCATCATGACCAAGGAGTCGAAGCCGGACTACGCCAAGTGCGTCGATATCGCCACCAAGGGCGCGCTGAAGGCCATGGTTCTCCCGGCGCTTCTGCCGGTGCTCGTGCCCGTGCTGTTCGGCGTCTCGATGGCGTACCTGGGCTACAACGCCCCGCAGGCCGTCGGCGCCATGCTGATGGTCGGGACTATCACTGGCATCATGGTCGCGAACATGTTCAACAACGGCGGAGGCGCGTGGGACAACGGCAAGAAGTACATCGAGTCCGGGAACTACGGCGGCAAGAAGACCCTGGCCCATGCGGCCGCGGTCGTCGGAGACACCGTCGGCGACCCGCTGAAGGACACGGCCGGTCCCTCGATACACGTGCTGGTGAAGCTGCTGTCGACGGTCACGCTGGTGTTCGTCGGCCTGTTCATCCTGACGTAACTGGCCGAGGGGGGGCCCCCCTCGGCAAACCATATATACAACAAGCGTAATCGAGAGACCCGCGAGCCATTTGACCAGAGGACTGTATCGATGTACGTGATTGCCTCGAAGGAAGATGTCGTCAGGATACCCCCTAACCTTCTAGGGGAGGATTTCGAAGCGCTGTCCGCAAGGCTCACCCAGGAGTCCTTCCAGAACAAGGTGGAGGCCGATGGGAGCTACACCGTCCTCGTCAGGAACATAGACCTCCAGGGGGACGGCAGGATCATCCACGGCGACGGTGCGGTCTACCAGAAGGTCAAGTTTGAGACCGTGATGTTCAGGCCCACCCTGCACGAGATCGTCGAGGGGACGGTCTGCGAGGTGCTCAAGTTCGGGGCGTTCGTCAGGTTCGGCCCGCTGGACGGCCTCCTGCACATAAGCCAGATCATGGATGACAGGATCGATGTGGATGTTGACGGCCGGCGCCTGGTCGGCAAGGACACCAAGCGCGAGATACGCCTGGGCGACAGCGTCAGGGCGAGGATAGTCTCCCTCAGCATCAACGAGCGCAGCCCGAGGGAGAGTAAGATTGGCCTGACCATGCGCCAGCCAGGCCTGGGCAAGCTCGAGTGGCTCCAGGAAGACCGCAAGAAGAAGGAGGAGAAGAAATGAAGGTGGAGAGGGCCTGCAAGCGCTGCAACTCGATGACCGAGGAGGAGAAGTGCCCTCTCTGCGGAGGCGATACCTCCAAGGAATGGCAGGGGTACGTCATCATCCTGGACCACACCAAGTCCGAGATAGCCAGGAGGATGGGGATAAGTGTCAACGGCAAGTTCGCCCTCCGGGTTCGATGAGTCCTTCCCCAAGGAGGACCTGGTGCTCCCTGAGGACCTCAGGGAGGAGTTGGCGAAGCCGATCGGCAGATTCGTGTCCGCTTGGGCCCTGAGGAAGCACCTCGAGGGCGCCACGAGGGTCATAACCGTGGGCGACGTGGTGACCGTGACCCTGCTTCAGATGGGCATGGTGCCGGATGTGGCGGTCTTCGACTACAAGACCCAGCGGTCCGAGGAGTACTCGTCCAAGGCCAGGATCGCCAAGATGGAGGGTAGGCTCGTGAAGGTCGAGAACCCCCCAGCGATGATCACCAGGGAGATGTGGCGGGCCGTGAAGGAGGCCGTCCAGGCGGACGACGTCGTGAAGGTCGAGGTGTCCGGCGAGGAGGACCTCGCGGCCCTGGTGGCGATAATAAACGCCCCCGAAGGGGCGCAAGTCATATATGGCATCCCCAATAAGGGGTTGACAGTAGTGAGCGTGGACAAGGACACGCGGGCGCTCGCGTCCGCGGCTGTAAGACGCATGGTGCGGTGAGACAATGGAGATCGAAATCGTCGAGAAGAAGGAGAACGGGCTGCTGGAGAGGGTAGAGGTCACTTTCAAGGCTTCACACGAGAAGGAGGGCACGCCCCAGAGGGAGGCGGTCCGGGACAAGCTCTCGGCCCTGCTGAAGGCCCCGAAGGACAACGTCATCGTGGACACGATGACCTCCGAGTTCGGCCGGATGGAGACCGTCGGGTACGCCAAGGTCTACAAGTCCAAGGACGCGGCCATGAAGTACGAGAGGGAGCACATCCTCGTGAGGAACAAGCTGAAGGAGAGGAAGGTCGTCGTCAAGAAGGTGGCGGCGGCCAGGCCCCCGCCGAAGCCCAAGTAGTGAGGTGTTGACTGATGGCTGACAAGGACAAGAAGGCCCCGAAGAAGGTCAGGGTCGCGAAGAAGGACTTCTACAAGGTCGTGGAGGGCAAGCTCCAGAGGACCAAGCCCCACTGCCCCAAGTGCGGGCCTGGGGTGTTCATGGCGGAGCACCCGAACCGGGTCGCGTGCGGCAAGTGCGGCTACACGGAGTTCAAGAAGAAGTGAGCCCAGCGCCAGCGGTCCAAAACACCCTTAAACCCTATCATCCGTTCTTGAAGTACGCCCTGACCTTCTCCGAGTCTAGATAGATGTATATCGCCAGGTTGAACACGATGGTCCACCAGGGGGAGCCAGGGTCCGTCCTGTTCGGCACGAAGACGATGGTCAATATGGCGAGCAGGATCGCGTAGAACGCCACCTTCCTGCCCCGCGCCCTCGCCTTCTCGACCCCCCTGACATATCCTCTCGCCAGGAGGAACGACCATATGGCCAGGACGAGGATCACGATACCTAGGACGCCGAAGATCGC
>JAUPMC010000114.1 GCA_030836605.1 Thermoplasmatota archaeon
AGTCCAAGTACTCGTGCGTCCAGCCCATGGGCGGGCACATCGCGGCCATGATCATCATCGGGTCCACGACGAAGAAGGGAGACTCGGTCTACGCCATCCCTGTCGAGAACGGTGGGTACGACGGCTACGCGCAGCCGTACCTGCCGGACATACTCGGGCTCAGGGCGGGCACGCTCCCGTTCGACGCTTCAAGGCAGAACCTGGACACCGACGCGACCGTCGCCCTGATACGGAAGAAGAAGCCAGGGCTTGTGATACTCGGCGCGTCGTTCATTCTGTTCCCGTACGACATGGGCCCTGTCAAGGACGCCTGCAGGGACGCGGGCTCGAAGCTCGTCTACGACGGCTCCCACGTGATGGGCCTCATAGCCGGGGGCGAGTTCCAGAAGCCTCTGAAGGAGGGCGCGGACGCGCTGTACGGCTCGACCCACAAGAGCCTGTTCGGCCCCCAGGGAGGGATCATACTCACGGACAGCAAGGCCTTGGACGCCGAGGTGAGGAAGAACCTGACCTGGAGGTTCGTGGACAACGTGCACTGGAACAGGGTCGCCGCGCTCGGGCAGGCCATGCTCGAGATGAGGCGGTTCGGGCCGGCGTACGCGAGGCAGGTCATAAGGAACTCGAAGCGGTTCGGCAAGGAGCTGGACGAGAGGGGTTTCCCGATCATGTTCAAGGAGCTCGGGTACTCCGAGTCGCACCAGCTGCACATCGACCAGAAGGCGATGACTGACCGGTCCGGGCTCGACATCAACGAGATGTCCATCAGGCTCGAGAAGAGCAACCTGATCACCGACTCCGTCGGGAGGCTGGGCACGGCGGAGATCACCAGGCTGGGCGTGAAGGAGAAGGACCTCCCGGAGCTAGCGGACATGTTCGTCGAAGCCGCCAAGGGCAAGCAGGTCAAGAAGCGGGTGAAGGCGTTCAGGGACAGGTTCACCATGGACTACAGGTTCAGGTGACCGCGGACCCGGAAAGCCATTTAATACCGCCACGGGCATTTCAACGATGTTGACAGAGAGCAGGTACTCGCGTCAGGTCCTCCTGCCCGAGATAGGCCCCCAGGGCCAGAAGAAGCTCGCGAAGGCCAGAGCCGTGGTCATCGGCTGCGGGGCGCTCGGGACGCACACTCTGTCTCTCCTAGTCAGGGCGGGCGTCGGCAACGTGACCGTGGTCGACAGGGACGTGGTCGAGCTCACGAACCTCCAGCGGCAGACCCTTTTCCAGGAGGACGATGTCGGCAAGCCGAAGGCGGAGGCCGCCCAGGAGCGACTCCAGAAGGTCAATTCCGAGGTCGCGGTCAAGGGCATCGTCGCCGAGGTCGACGCCGCGAATGTCGAGAGGCTCGTAGGGGGCGCGACGGTCGTCGTCGACGCCACCGACAACATGGAGACCAGGTATATCGTCAACGACGCGTGCGTCAGGCTCGCGATACCGTGGGTCTACGGCGGGGCCGTCGGCGTCAGCGGGATGGTCATGGTCGTGACGAGGGACGGTCCGTGCCTCAGGTGCGTGTTCCCCAGCCCGCCCCGGCCGGGTGACCTGCCCACATGCAACACGGTCGGGATAGTCAACACGCTTCCGAGCGCGGTCTCGTCGATGCAGGTCACGGAGGCGTTCAAGCTGATCATGGGCAAGGAGCACACGCGTGAGCTGATGGTCCTGGACGTGTGGAGCCAGGACATCCAGAAGATCAAGGTCGTGAAGGACCCGAAGTGCGCGGCCTGTGGCCGCGGCGGCAGGGGCGGCTCGCCCAAGGCTCCCCGGTGATCCCTTGAAGGGCATAGTTCTTCTCTCAGGTGGCATAGACTCACCCGTCGCAGCACACATGATGGCCGAGCGGGGTGTGGAGCTGGTCCTCGTGCACTTCGACAACAGGCCGTTCACGAGCGACGCGGAGGTCGACAAGGCCAAGAAGCTCATGGGACAGCTCGACCTGGCGTCCGGGAGGAGGTCAGTGAAGGTCCTCGTGCCCCACGGGGAGACGCAGGCGGAGGTCGCCAAGAACTGCAGGAGCAACATGCAGTGCGTGCTCTGCCGGAGGACGATGTTCAGGGTCGCGGAGAGGCTCGCCCGGAGGTACGGCGCGGGCGCGATCATAACCGGGGAGTCGATGGGCCAGGTCGCGTCCCAGACGCTCGCCAACATACTGGTCGAGGAGAGGGCGACGAGCCTGCCCATACTGAGGCCCCTCATAGGCCTCGACAAGGTCGAGATCGAGAGGGTCGCCAAGGAGATAGGGACCTACGAGATATCCACGCTCCCCGGGCTCTGCTGCACGGTCGCGCCCAAGAAGCCCTCCACATACAGCAATCTGTGGTCTGCCCTAGAAGAAGAGGCGAAGGTGGACATCGAGGCGCTCGCGGACAAGGAGGCGGCGGGGGCCGTCGAGTTCGAGTGAGGTCTGACCATGAAGGGGTTCGTGCTCGACACATCCGTGCTGTTCTACGGGAAGGACCTGCCAGACGGGTACGAGCTCGTGATATCCCCGGGCGTCGTGAGGGAGCTCGAGAGGGAGGGCATGGCGCAGCGTCTCGAGCTGCTCCTGGCGACCAGGATCAGGGTCTCCTCGCCCTCCAAGCGGTCGCTCGCGAAGGTCGAGAGCGAGTCACAGAGGACGGGCGACTCCACGAGGCTGTCCGAGACCGACAAGGAGATACTCGCGCTGGCTTTGGACCTGGGGTACCAGTTGCTGACGGATGACTACTCGATCCAGAACTTGGCGACGGTCCTGGGGGTCCCGTACCGAGGCTTCGACCAGAAGGGCATCACGAAGGTGCTGGAGTGGGAGTCGAAGTGCGGCGGCTGCGGGAAGGTCTTCAGCGCGGAGGTCAAGGAGTGCGACGTCTGCGGGCACCCGACAAGGATGCGAAGCAGGAAGGGGCCTCGCCGGGCGTGACGCCAGAGGGACTCAGAGCAACACGCCCTTGCACCTGATGGCGCGGTCGAGGCCACGTCTGCCTAGGGCGAACATCGCTGCGCCGAGGAGACGGTCGCTGCCGAACACCATGTCCGCCATCCTCCTGGTCCGCACGGATGTCCTCAGAGGGCCGAGCATCACTTCTTTCCAGCGGCGCTCGTACTCCTCGAGGGCGCATGTCCCCTTCAGGTGTCCCCTGATGGTCCTCCCCGCGATCCTCCCCGCGATCATGGCGGTCGGGATTCCGCCCCCGTTCGTCGCCATGGCCTGGCCAGCGGCGTCACCTACGAGCATCACATTCCCCATGACAGTCGAAGGGACCGGCCCGGACATCGGCACGATGCCCATCGTGACGTCCTCGCAAGTGCAGTCCAGCTTCCCCACGAACCTGTCGAAGGCCTCTCGAGGGCTCCCCTTGAAGACCTTGGGGTCGAAGCCGAGGCCGACGTTCGCCCCGCCCCTCTTGGGGATGGTCCACGCGTAGCCTCCAGGGGCGACGTTGCCGAAGTACATCTTGACCGCGGGGTCGAAGCGCCCCTTGGCCTGGCACGTGACCGCGGGGTATCGCAGGCCGGGGTTCCGTAGCCCTGCCTGCCGGGCTGTCCTCGAGTTGGGGCCGTCCGCGCCCACTATGACCTTGGCCTTGACGGGGCCCATGGTCGTCTCAGCGACGTCGTCCTTGAGCCCCAGGAACGAGGTGTCTGTCTCGAGCCTCGCGCCTGCGTCGACCGCGAGCTTCGCGAGGTGCTTGTCGAAGGACCTCCGGTCCAGGATGTGCGACTTGAAGCAACACCTGTACGTCCTCCCGCCGGGGGAGACGAGGTCCACATGGTCACTCTCCCCGTCGACGAGTTGGGGCGGCACGGTGAACAGCTCTTCGAGCTGTTCGCTCCTTGGGAATATGGTGTACATCTCCTCTACGTGGGGGAGCATCTCGCCGCACTGGACGGGGTAGCCGATCTCCTTCCGCCTGTCGATTACAAGAACATCGACGCCGTCGCCCGCGCAGAACCTGGCCGTCGTGCTCCCAGCGGGGCCGGCGCCCACTACGAGGACGTCGACGTCCAAGGCTTGCTCCCCCTGGTCATCGTGGCGCCCTTCATCGTCAGGAACTCCGTCCCGACCTGCTCGAAGCCCTTCTTCCGGAGCAGTTCCTCGTAGACGCTCGTGAACCCGAAGGCCTCGTATGTGTCGTAGAAGGTCCTGTACGGGTCCCGCGAGAGACGCTGGTACGCGGCTGGCGAGGCGGCCACGCGCGCGAGCTTCGGCACCAAGTGCTTCACATGCAGGTCGAGGAGCTTGGCCAACGGGCCCGGCGGGGGCTTCGCGACGTCGACTATGAAGGCCTGCCCGCCCTCCCTGAGCACGCGGAGCATCTCCGAGACGCCCGCGGGCTTATCGATGAAATCCCTGAATGAGAACACGCAGAACACCTTGTCGACCGACTCGTCCGCGAGCGGTATCCTCTCGCCCAATCCCTGCAGCAGGCTCGTCCTGTCCCGGTCGATGATGCCCTTGGAGAACTCCGCCAGGTGCCGAGACGGCTCGAGGCAGTAAACCTGTCTCGAGTCGAGCCTCTTGGCGAACGAGCCCGGGCCCGAGCCTATCTCGAGCACGACATCGTCCGGTCCCGCCTTGGACGCGACCTCCCTGCGCCACTTGTCCGCCATGCCGAACGTGATAAGCGAGTTGATCCTGTCGTAGTCAGGCGCAATCTCCTCGATGGCGTTGACCACCTCGGACCATTTCTTCTCTGACATCCCTGTGTGATCCATCATGAGCATCGCCTACGAGTCCCTGTTGAGCACCTTGCCCACGAGCTCCCTGAGCGACCTGCTGTAGACCGTGTCCGGGAGCATGCCGATGTGCTGGAGCGCCTCCATGGCGTAGTACTCGCCCATGCCCTTGGCCTTCTCGATCGCGCCTGAGCGGACGACGAGTGACACGCACTCCTTGACGGCGTCCGGGGAGGGGCTGTCCTCCTTGACGATGCCGAGGATCCTCTTCCGCGCGTCGTCCGAGGTCTTCATGGCCAGGAGCGAAGGCAGCGTCAGGTACCCTTCCTTGAGGTCCATGCCCACCGGCTTCCCTGTCCTCTTCTCATCGCCTGTGAAATCGAGTATGTCGTCCACTATCTGGAACGCTATCCCCAGGTCGAGACCGTACGCCCCGAGCCCAGCGACGGTGTCGGAGTCTCCGCCTGCGAGGTACCCGCCTATCATGGCGCCCGCGCGTATCGGCTCCGCGGTCTTCCGCTCCATCACCTTCAGGTAGGTGTCGACGGTCATGTCGTTGGTGTGCCTGAACCTGTTCTGGAGCACTTCGCCCTCGGCGAGTTTCGCGCACGCGTCCGCGGTCGTCTGCACGACCATCTTGTCGAACCTGCCCCCGAGGGAGAACGCCTTCACGAACAGGAAGTCGCCCGTCACGATGGCGCTATGGAGCCCGTACTTCTTGTACACTGTCTCCCTGCCCCTCCGGGCCAGCCCTCCGTCGTTGATGTCGTCATGGATGAGTGTCGCTGAGTGTATGAGCTCGAAAGCCGCCGCGATGTCCACGATCCTCTGCGTGTCTTCGCCGCCGAGGCACTTGTAGGACAGCAGCGTGACAGTCGGGCGCATCCTCTTTCCCCCCGCCTCTATCACGTGGAGGGATGCGTCCGTGAGCGTCCGCTCCTCGGATGTGACCATCTCCCGGAGCTTCTCGTCGACCATCTTGAGCTCCTTGCTGACGCCAAAATCCCATGGGGTCGTGGTCATCGAATCTCGCATATAACCCAATCTCTACTTAACTCTGATGGTTGCTGGCTCGGGGTAGTAGGATAGGCCAGTCGCATCCCGGACGGCCGTTGGGAGCCCGTCTGAGGGTGCGCATTGTTTATATGCACCCTCCCGCACTGAAGGGCCGATAAGATGACCGATGAGAAGCCTTCGAAGCTAAAGATATGGTTGCTCGAGCTCAGGGCGCCGTTCTTCACAGCGTCGCTCGTGCCCACGTTGCTCGGGGCGGCGATAGCGTGGGAGTCCGCGGGGGCCTTCCACCCGCTCCTGTTCGTCCTCACACTCATAGGGGTCGTCTTCGCGCATGCGGGGACGAACGTGATCAACGACTACTTCGACTACAAGAACGGCACGGACCTGACGAACAAGAACCGGACCCCGTTCAACGGGGGCACCCCGTTCCTCGTGACCGGAGTGCTAGCGCCGAAGGAGGTCTACAGGGGGGCGATCGCGTTCTTCGTCGCGTGCGCGGCCATCGGGTTGTACCTCGCGTACGCCGTCTCGTATTGGATCATCCCGCTCGTGGTCGTGGGCATCGGCCTCGGCTACTTCTACACCTCTCCCAAGCTGAACCTCGCGGCGATGGGCGTCGGAGAGTTCGCCGTCGGCCTCGGGTTCGGCCCGCTCGTGGTGGAGGGAGCGTACCTGGTCCAGACCGGCGAACTGAGCGTCGTACCTCTCCTGGCGGGACTGCCGGTCGCGTTCCTCATCGGGCTCGTCCTCTTCATCAACCAGTTCCCGGACAGGGAGGCCGACAGCGGCGCGGGGAAGAACCACTGGGTCGTCAGGATGGGCCTCCAGAAGGCCTCGTTCTGGTACGCCGGCCTCATGGTCACGACATTCGCGACGGTCGTGGCCCTGTGGGCCATCGGCGTCTACCCGGTCTGGTCCCTGGCCGCGCTCGTCCCGGTCGCGATCGCCTACAAGGCGGTCAGGATCGTCCTTGACAAGTACGGGAGCGTCCGCGAGCTGGTCCCGGCGCAGGCGATGACTGTACAGGTGCATCTGACGGTCGGGCTGCTCATATCGGCGGGGCTCATAGTCGCGGGCCTGCTCTGACCCTCACTGCCCCAGGGGCAGCTCCGCGAAGCCCTCGGCCGCCCGGAGGCATATGTCCAGCGTCGCGTCGAAGAACACACCAAGCAGCACCGTCATCGCGAGCGCGATGATTATGGCCGCCATGGTCCACCTCGGCGCCCTTATCCTCTCCTCGCTGGCGGGGGAGTCCATGTAAATGTACTTGATCACGCGCGCGTAGTAGTACAGTGAGAGCGCGCTGTTCAGGACCGCCGCGACCGCGAGCCATATCAACCAGCTGGGCCCGGGGTCCATGGAGCCGTAGACCGCCGACGAGA
>JAUPMC010000009.1 GCA_030836605.1 Thermoplasmatota archaeon
AGTCGTGGGGCCATAGGCCCCACCCGGACTCGGAAAGATGATGATGCTATATAAAGTGTGCCGAGTCCAGAGGGTACTGAATGCACATGCTGGAACGTTGGCTCAGCATGACGTCGTGAAGGCTTCGTCGGGGCGCGTCACCCCAGTGCCGGAGTTGTCGGGCCCGCGACGACGAACGGCGGACGCGCGGGGCGCAGACGAGGGCGTGTCGAATTTCCTCCGGCTAATACGATATTCGAATGGGGGCGAGGTCAGGGGGCGGAGCCTCGTCCGCGTCACGCCTTTTTCGCGGACGCCATGTCGAAGTACTTCCAAACGACAGTGATGACGCTCTTCTCGAACTCGCGCATCCCCTTCACGACGGCGAACTCGTTCGGCGCGTGCGCCCTGGCGCCGAACCCCAGCCCGACGCCTCCCCACGGGATCCCGAGCACCTGGTCGAACAGGTAGAAAGGCGCCGACCCGGCCATCATCGGCAGGACCTCGGGCTCCTTGCCATGGTACCTCATCGCCTCGACGCACGCCTCGGAGATTGTCTCGCGCGGGGACACCTTCGACCAGGGGTAGTCGTCGTATGTCCGCATCTTGATGTCCGTGAACCCCCTCCTCCTGAGATGGGCCATCACCTTGTCCCTCGTGCCCTCGGTCGTCATGTCAGGGACCGTGCGTATGTCCACCTTCGCCATGGCTTTAGGAGGCATGACCGTCTTGGTGCCCTCTCCTGAATACCCTGAGGAGAGCCCGCATATGTTGATGGATGGCCCGAACAGGTACTGCGTGATCATCTCCTCGTTCGTCCCCTCGCCCTTGAACTTCGCGACGCCGAGGTCCTTGAGGAACGCCTTCGCGTCGAACGCCGGGGCGACCTTCCTGATGAGCTCGCGGTCGTCCTCGTCCGGGGGCCTGACGTCGTCCAGCATTCCGTCCACCGCGGGCGCCTGGTCCTCGTCGACGAGGGTTGACAGGGCCTGGACCAGCCTCCACGCGGGATTGTGGACCCACGACGCCTCCCCGCTGTGCACCTCCCCGGACATGGGCCCGCCGGTGTCCGGGTTCCCCTCGGCCACGAGGTCGAAGTAGACGACGCCCTTGAGCCCGAGGGATATGACGGGCACGCCCTCGGTGTTCTCGCTGTAGTCGAACCCGAAGGCGACATCGGCCTCAGACAGTCGCTTCCTATTCTTCTTAACGTACCGTGGGAGGCTGTGCCCGCCCCGTTCCTCCTCGCCCTCGATCACGAAATGCAGGTTCAGGGGCATCTCGTCCTTGTCGAGCATGGTCTTGACGGCGAGGAGCATGCCCGCGAGCGCCCCCTTCGAGTTGTAGACCCCCCTGTTGACGAGGATCTTGCCGTACGGTTTCTTCCTCACGATGGTCGCGCCGAAAGGCGGGTGGTCCCATTCGTCCAGGTCCCCCGCCGGCATCACGTCGTACATCCCGTAGAGTATGCCCGTCCTCTCAGACCCGACGTCGAGGTAGCCTGTCACGAGCGGGTGGCTCTTCTTGGAGCCGCGGTAGAGCCTCGCGTCGATCCCGAGCTTCGAGAGCATGCCCGCGACCGCCTCGGCCGACTCCTCGATCCCCTCGCCGGTCATCGAGACGCTAGGGATCCTGAGCAGCTTCCTGGTCTCCGCCAGGTGGCGGTCCCAATTCCTGTCTATCTCCTTGTGCAGCTCCCGCAGTGACATAGGTCGCACACCCCGTGCCTTCGAGAATCCAGACGCGGTCAGTTGCCCAGGAACCTTGGCTTGGACGCCTTCTCGTTCTCGGCGATGCGCTGCACGGGCGCGTTATGGCACGCGACGGCGCTCGCCTCGTCCTCGTACACCTTCCCGCATGTGAAACACTTGTACATCGTCCGCGCCATGTCAGGGGCCCCTTGAGCGTAATCCGTATCGCTTGGCCGATAATGAACCTATCATCTACTTGACGTGCCTGGCGAGGGCCGCCTTCGCCTCGGATGTGAGCGTCGCGTCCTGCCTCGCTAGCGTCTCCTCGAGCGAGGCCATCGTCGGCGGGTCCTTGAGGAAGACGGGGATGTAGCTCGTGGTCGTGTCGATCACGAGGACCGCCACCAGCTCGTCCTCGGACAGCCCCCTACCCTCGACCTCCGCCATGAAAGAGACGAAAGGCCGGATGTCCGGGGGCACGTTCCTCACCTCTGTTATCGCCACGAGGTTCGCCTTGTGCATGTCCGGACACCCCTGGATGGTTTACAGGTTCACCTTTGTCAGGTGGACCTCTAGCCCGAGCTTCTCCTTCTCGAGGCCGAACGCGAGCCCCAGGAGCTGAGACAGGTGCAGGACCGGTATGCCGAACTCCTTCAGCTGGGCCTGGCCAGCGTCGTACTGGAGGTGGCAGAACGGGCAGCAGTCGACTATGACCTCGGCGCCCGCGGCCTTCATGTTCGTCAGGTTCTCCTTGGTCATCTTGAGCGCCACGTCCGGTGTCCTCGCCCTGACGCCCCCGCCCGCGCCGCAGCACGTGCCCTTGTCCTTGAACGGCAGGCTCGTCATGCCGGCGGCCTCGACGATGTCGTCGAATATGTGGGGCCTCTCGGCGTCGTCGATCTTCTTGATGTTGCTCGGCTTCAGGAAGTGGCAGCCGTAGTGCACGGCGGCCTTCATGCCCTTGCCATGCCTGGCCTTCGCCCGGATGGCCTCCACGCCGACGTCCTTGTACAGGAGCTCGACGAAGTGCCTCACGTTCACGGTGCCCTGGTACTCGTCCACGCCGGCCTCCTTGAGGATCTTGTTGATCTTCTTCCTCAGCTCGACGTCGTGGTTGAGCTTGTGGGCGGCCTCGAAGAGCGTGTCGAAGCACCCGTTGCATATCGTCACGATGTCGACTCCCATCTTCTCGGCGATGACGAGGTTCCTCGCCGCGACGGACATCCAGTACGTCTGGTCGAAAGACCTTGTCACGCCTGGCGCCGGGCAGCAGCTCGCGCCCTGCATCTCGACGAGCTCGACCCCGAGCGAGTCGAGGACGGCCCTGGTCGAGCTCTCAATCCCTGGGTACCTGAGGGGCATGATGCACCCCAGGAAGAATCCGTACTTCGCCATGTCACTTGCCTCCCGCGATGAGCTTGTCGAAACCGCAAGCGACCCCGATCTTCTTGACCTGCTCGAGGGCCTTCGGGTCCGAGAAGACGGTCGGCGGGACGCCCTGCAGGCCGAGCTTGGCCCTGAGCGCCTTGTCCTCGTCCCTCAGGGACACCATGTGGCCCGTCTTCGAAATGAGCTCCGCGACCTTCCTGTGCGGCTCGGCCATGTATCCCTTCCTCACGGCCATGTTCCTGAGGGCCATGATGACGTCGACGATCTCGACGCCCCTCGGGCACCTCTCGTAGCACGTGAAGCAGGTCGTGCAAAGCCACAGGTCGTCCGAGGGCAGCACGTCCTCCTCGAACCCCAGCTGCGCGCGCCTGACCAGCTTCCTCACCCTGAAGGCCGTCTGCCTCCCGGATGGGCAGCTGCCCGTGCACGTGCCACACTGGAAGCACAGGTTGACCGTCTTGCCCCCGGCCTCTACCACTTTTCTCGTGAACTCCGGGTTCGGTTCCTTGGCCTCAGCCAAAACACTCACCGGACGGGGGACCGCCCCGAGCGTATATGAGGGTTTTGCCCGGACGGGTTAAGCGTTATCCTTTAGGGTAAAGCCCGGCGCGCCTCGCCTCGGCGATGAACCCCTCGACCCCCGTGCTCTCGGAGCACGGGACCGCCATGATCGAGTGGGCGGACCACTTCTGCTCCCTCGCCCCGTGGGCCTTGACTATCCCGCGCCGGACGAGGCTGCGGTTGACGAAGTAGCTCAGGTCCGTCGAGTCGAGCACGGCCGGCTCGAAGGCCGTGCGCACGACCCTGTGCTCCACCCTCCTCTGCTCGAGGTGCCGGAACGCCAGCCTCTGCGCTCCGAACTCCAGCCGGAGGTAGTCCGGCCCGCACGCCTTGTGGAGGAGCACGTCCGCCCCGACCTCGGTCCCCTCGAACATGTCCGCGCGCTCCATCGCGTAGAGTGCGTCGTCGAGGACGACGCAGTCCAGCCTCCCCTCGTCCATCATGCGCAGGTTCTCCTCGTCCGTGGATATCCAGACCCTGCAGGCCATGCCGGACGCGGAGAGCGCGGTGGCGGCGGTCAGCAGGCACCTCTCGGATACCAGCGTTCCGGCCGCCCTCACGCCGTCCTCGTCCGTGAGCCGGAGCTCGAACGACTCGAACGCTCGCAGTAGCGCGCGCCCGTCGCCCGTGAGCGAAGTGCCCCTGCTGGTCGACGACACGAGCCCGGCGCCCACCCTCGCCTCCGCCTCTCTTACGTACTTGTGTAGTACGGGCGTCGAGATTCCGAGGGCGCCCGCGGCCTTCCTCATGCTGCCCTCTCTGGCTATCGCCGCGAGCGCCTCCAGCTGCCTCCGGGTGTCCTCGGCC
>JAUPMC010000001.1 GCA_030836605.1 Thermoplasmatota archaeon
CGATCTGTCTTCAGATGCTTGCCGCTGAGGACGAACTCGTGCTTCCTCAGCTGGCCGTACGGCAGCTCGAAGTCCTTGCTCAGGTGATGCCTCAGGTAGTTGGAGTTCAGGACGGCGTTCTCGGAGGCCGCCGTGAGGCCGTCCCCGCCCTGCATCCTCATGTACGCGTACGCGCGGGCCAGCACCCCGAAGTTGCCGAAGTGCGCCCTGACCTTCCCGATGCTCCTCGGGCGGTCGTTGTCGAGCGAGAACCTGTCGCCGTCCTTGACTATCCTCGGGACCGGGAGGAACTCCTCGAGCCGCTGCTTGACGCCCACGGGCCCCGCCCCGGGGCCCCCGCCGCCGTGCGGGGTCGCGAAGGTCTTGTGGAGGTTGAAGTGCACTATGTCGAAGTCCATCTTGCCCGGAGAGGTCTTGCCCATGATGGCGTTCAGGTTCGCGCCGTCGTAGTACAGGAGCGCGCCCGCGTCGTGGAGCACCCCCGCGACCTCCCTCACGCCCTTCTCGAACAGCCCGAGCGTGTTCGGGTTCGTTAGCATGAACGCGGCCGTGTCCTTGGATATGGCCGCCTTGAGCGCCTCTATGTCGACGCACCCCTCCTTCGAGGGTATCTCGAGGACGTCGTACCCCACCATGGCCGCGCTCGCCGGGTTGGTCCCGTGGGCCGTGTCCGGGAGTATGATCTCGTTCCTGGTCTCCCCCCGGGACTCGTGGTACGCGCGCACCAGGTGCACGCCCGTGTACTCCCCGTGGGCCCCCGCCGCGGGCTGGAGGGTCACCGCGTCCACGCCTCCGACCTCGCAGAGCATCCTCTCGAGCTCGTACATCATCCTCAGGGCCCCCTGGATGGTATCCGGGTCCTGGAGCGGGTGTATGTCCGCGACCGAGGGCCACGAGACGACCTCGTCGCAGATCTTGGGGTTGTACTTCATGGTGCACGAGCCGAGCGGGTAGAGACCGTTGTCCACCCCGAAGTTCATCTGGGAGAGGTTCACGAAGTGCTTGACCGCGTCCCTCTCGTGCAGGTCAGGTATCCTCAGGTCGCCCCTCGTGAGCTCCCTCGGGATCGCGCCGCCGACGGTGGCGTCGAATTCCTCCGATGGCTGAGGCCCCTCGCAGCCCTCGAAGAGGACTGGCACGTCGTGGACCGCCTGGTGGTACTTCATCTGACCGCCTCCAGCGCCTCGACCAGCCGGTCATGGTCCTTCCTCGTGTGCATCTCGGTCGTCGCGTAAAGGGCGGCCTCGCCGAGCTCCGGGAAGTGCCTCCCTAGCACGAGCCCTCCCTGGATGCCCTTCGAGAGCAGGGCCCTGTCGATGTCCGAGGCCTTCCTGTCGGATGTGACGACGAACTCGTTGAAGTGTGGCGATGAGAAGTGGGGCGCCCTGAACCCCGGTATCTTGGATATCCTGGACGAGAGGTCCCTCATGTTCCTGACGTTCTTCGACGCGATCTCCCGGAGGCCCGTCTTGCCCACGACCGCGAGGTACGCGGCCGCGCCGAGCGCCACGAGCGCCTCGTTCGAGCATATGTTCGAGGTGGCCTTGCTCCTCCGTATGTGCTGCTCCCTCGTCTGGAGCGTCATGCAGAACGCGGTCCTCCCTTCGATGTCCGCGGTCATGCCTATGATGCGTCCCGGCATCTTGCGCACGTGCTCGGACCTGCACCCGAACAGCCCGACGGTGGGGCCCCCGAGGCTCATGGGCGCGCCGAACACCTGCGCGTCCCCGATGACTATGTCAGCGCCCATCTCGCCGGGCGGCCGCAGCAGGGCGAGGGACATCGGGTTCACGCCGACCACCATCGTCTTCTGCCCGAGCGTCTCCCTGATCTCCTTCGCGCGTCCTTCGAGCGCGCCGAAGAAGTTGGGCGACTCGAAGTAGAACCCTGACGCCTCCGGCGTGAGCTTGGACCTGAGGTCTCCCAGGTCCACCGTCCCGGTGGACCTGTCGTAGCCCACATCCACCAGCTTGATGCCCGCGCCCTTAGCGTACAGCCGCGCGACCTCGCGCTTCTCGGGGCTGACCGCCCCGCTCACGAGGAACTCCTTGCCCCCTCCGATCCTGCTGCTCATGAGCACGGCCTCGCCGAGGGCGGTGGACGCGTCGTACATGCTCGAGTTCACGACGTCCATGGCCGTCAGCTCGGCCATGTACGACTGGTACTCGAAGAGCGCCTGGAGCATCCCCTGGCTTATCTCGGGCTGGTAGGGCGTGTAGGAGGTGATGAACTCCGAGCGGCCGACGATCGTCCTGACGGCCGCTGGTATGAAGTGGTTGTAGATCCCCGCGCCCAGGAAGCACGGGCGCGAGTTGGCGGTCTTGTTGACCGCCAGCATGGACTCGAGCTCCCGTCTGAGCTCGAGCTCGGACATGCCGTCAGGTAGCTTGAGGCCATTCGTCCTGACCTCTCTCGGTATGTCGGCGAAGAGCTCCTCGACCGACCTCAACCCCATCTCCTGAAGCATCTCTAGGGAACACTTGGAGAGCCCCATGGCTGTTTCATCGGGCTGCTATCGTAAATCCTTTTTGGGCCGACTAAAATACGCTTCTCACGGGGCGCCCGCCATGTCCCTCAGCCTCTCGACATACCTCGGGAGGCTCTCGATGTCCTTTATGTCCTTCTTGGTCAGGAGCACGAGCTTGGCCCGCAGGTCCGTGTCCGCCTTGACGCCGTTCGCCCCGAAGGCGTCCTTGAGCATCCTCGCGAGCTTTCCGCCCTTCCTGTCCCAGTCGGTCAGAATCACGGCGGACGCGTGTCTCTTTGAGAGCTTCTCGGAGAAGGCGAACACCGTCAGCCCCTTCCCGAGCGAGACGACGTTGTCCTTGAGCCCGAGCTTCCTCATCGCCTCGACGTCCTTGAGCCCTTCCACGACGATCGGCATGCTGGAGCTCGCGTCCTCGAGCTTGTCGAGGATGTCTAGTATCATCTCGAGGCGTTCCTCGGGGGTTATCGTGGCGTCAGACCCCCAGCCTCCTCCGGACCTCGTCGACCGTCAGGGGCACCTCGACCACCTTCGTGGAGGACCTCTCGCCCTTGACGACCGCGACCTTCCTCCTCGGCACGTCGAGCTTCTCCGCGAGGAACCTGACCAGCTCGGCGTTCGCCTCGCCCTCCCTGGCCCGCGCGCCTATCCTCACCTGCAGGGCCATCCTCCACTGGTTCACGCCATCGACCTCGCTCCTCTCGGCCCCGGGAGAAGCGTCTATCCAGATCCTGCACCCGTCCGCGCAGGGCTCGAGGAAATCCCTCCGATCCATCCTACTCACGGCTGAGATTCCCTACGACGATATAACTAGTTGCCCTGCGACTCACAGGGCTAGCAATCATGATATATGACCACACCGTATGCTTTCAACATGGCCGAGCAGCGGGGGGACATGAACTACGAGGACATCATGACCCTTTTCAGGCAGGAGAACAGGTCTCCCCAGCTGACCAAGGTCGACCCCGCGCTCTACGACCGGATATCCGCGTACATCAAGAGCATCCGGAAGGAGAGCGAGCGGGAGATAGCCATGAACCCGAGCTCGCACGCGAGCATGATGCTGAACGACCAGCTCAAGAAGGCCATAGACAAGGCGAAGCGCGTGTACGAGCTCCGGACGAGGAAGATATCGCTCATAGCGCTGAGGAAGGTCTCCGGGGACAGCCCGGACACGTCCAACCTCACCCCGGACGAGCTGGTCCTGTTCTCGAGCATGACCTCCGTGCTCCTGGCCCACAAGGACTCGAACGCCGATTTCGAGACGCTCGGCCCGAGGCTCGCGAGGCAGGAGGAGATGGTCGAGGTGCAGACAATGAAGAAGGAGGAGCCGAAGGCCAAGGCGAAGGCCGACGAGCCCGGCGCGGACGCCGAGAGCGAGAGGCTCGTGATGGCCCGCGTGCTCGAGGACATGCCGACCTTCGCCGGGGTCGACCGCGACTACAAGCTCCGGAAGGAGGACATAGTGTCCATACCGAAGAGCTTCGCGGACACGATGCTGTCGCACTGCAAAATCAAGCACATATGCTCATCGTAGGGCCACAGGACCTTCCGAGAGAACG
>JAUPMC010000115.1 GCA_030836605.1 Thermoplasmatota archaeon
CTGCTGGAGGAGGCGTGGCAAAGGAATATAATGTCATAAACTCTAACCGAGGAACCGATATCGGATGAAGGACGAGTTCGTCGTCACACCTTATGGCGTCTCGGGCGAGATAGACTACGACACCCTGGTCGAGCGCTTCGGCACGAAACGCATAGACGAGCCTCTCCTGAAGAGGCTCTCGAAGTACGGGCCGCTCCACCACATGCTCAGGCGCGAGGTGTTCTACTCGCACAGGGACCTGGACTGGGTCCTGAACGAGTACGACAAGGGGAATAGGTTCGCCCTGTACACCGGCCGGGGCCCTTCGGGACCGATACACCTCGGGCACCTGATGCCCTGGACTTTCACGAAGTACCTCCAGGACGTCTTCAAGGTCAACCTATGGTTCCAGCTCACCGACGATGAGAAGTTCATGTTCTACGACCACCTGACGCTCGAGGAGACAAAGAAGTGGGGCTACGAGAACGCCCTCGACATCATCGCGCTCGGGTTCGACCAGAAGCTCACGAAGATATTCCTCGACACCGAGTACATCAAGACGATGTACCCGCTCGCCATCAAGGCCGCCAAGAAGATCAACTTCTCGACCATCAAGGCGGTCTTCGGGTTCGACAACTCGAACAACATCGGGAGCATATTCTTCACGAGCATCCAGACGGTCCCGTGCTTCCTCGAGTCCGTCGACAAGGGCCGAAAGGTCCCGTGCCTCATCCCGTGCGGCATAGACCAGGACCCGCACTTCAGGATAACCAGGGACGTCGCGGAGGGGCTCGGGTACTACAAGCCCGCGCTCGTGCACGCGAAGCTGATGCCCTCGCTCGCCGGGGCTGAGAAGATGTCCACCTCCGCCAAGGCCGACACGACCATATTCACGACCGACGGACAGAAGGTCGTCAGGAAGAAGGTCATGAACGCATTCACCGGCGGCTGCGTGTCCGTGGAGGAGCAGAAGAAGCTCGGCGGGAACCCGGACGTCTGCTCGGTGTTCCAGTACCAGGCGTACTTCTTCGAGCCCGACGACGCGAAGCTGGCCAAGCTCCGGGCGGACTGTAGGTCCGGGGCGGTCATGTGCGGCGAGTGCAAGGGCCTCCTGTTCGAGAAGGTCTGGAAGTTCCTCGAGGAGCACCAGAGGCGCAGGGAGAAGGCGAAGGACGTCCTGCAGGGATTTTTCGTTCGCGACTAGGCAACCTTCATTCTCCCCCGGGACGATTCCTGCTCGGGGAACGTAATGCGGTTGAGACGCGTAGCCGTGGTGAAGAACGGTGTCACGGAGAACATAGGTGAATGGGACGCGCTGGTGTCGAAGCTCGTTTTCGAGCCAGAGTACGCCCGAGCGCTTTGCGGGGTTGACAAGTTCAAGCACATCTGGGTCATCTTCGGCTTCCACAAGAAGAGGGGATGGATACCGCTCGTGCATCCGAGGAACGATCCATCCAGGTCCGCCGTCGGCGTCTTCGCGACGCGCTCCCCGAAGAGACCGAACAGGCTTGGGCTGACCAGGGTGAGGCTCATCAGCGTGAGGGGGCGGACTGCGACCGTCCAGGGGCTGGACGCCCACGACGGGAGCCCGGTCTGGGACATCAAACCGGATGAGGGCGAACTGTACTACCAGAGGGGGGCCGGCGCCCGGAAAACTAGATAAGACCTAGGACCGATGAGCCCAGCGCATGACCCATGAGGAGTTGGTCGGCCAACTCAGCTACTCCGAGAAGAAGGTGCTCAAGGCGCTGGAGGCCCCGAGGCGCGCCTCCCCAGAGGAGCTCCTCGAGAAGGGCGGGTTCGACAAGCTCGTCGAGGTCATGAACGCCGCCTCCTGGCTGCAGGCGAAGGGGCTGGTGGCGGTCCACGAGAGCATCACGAAGGCCTACACGCTGAAACGGAAAGAGGCCGCCTCCCGCCCGCTGGCCGAGAGGACCGTCGTCCAGTTGCTCGTGGACGACTTCGGGGGCAGCGCGTCCCTCGCAGCCCTGAAGGCGTCAGGGAAGGTCGGCAACGAGGACATCCAGATCGCCCTGGGCTGGATCAAGAGGAAGGGTTGGGGGAAGATATCCAAGTCAGGGAACGACACGGTCATCACGGTCACGGAGGTGGGCCGCCTCGAGCTCGGCTCCAAAGGGGAGGACGAGCGGCTCATCGAGAGGCTGGCCCAGGGAGAGGTGCGGGAGGGGGACGCTGACAAGGACGTCCTCGAGTCGCTCAGGCAGAGGAAGGACTTCCTGAACGAGAGGCATGTCGTCTCCCGCGTCATAGAGCTCACGGACAAGGGGATGGAGGTCGCGTCGCTCCCGTTCGAGCTCAAGGAGGAGGTCGCCCAGCTCACCCCCGAGCTGATACAGTCGGGCGGGTGGAGGGATGTCGAACTGCGCAAGTACGACGTCAAGGCGTTCGCGCCGACAGCCCTGGGTGGCAGGAAGCACCCGATGACCATCCTCATCGAGAAGGTCAGGGACGCGTTCCTGACGATGGGGTTCACGGAGATCAGGGGGCAGTACGTCGAGAGCGCCTTCTGGAACATGGACGCGCTCTTCACGGCCCAGGACCACCCGGCCAGGGAGATGCAGGACACGTTCTACCTGGACAACCCGTCGCGGGTCGACCTGTCCGAGGACAAGGAGTTCGTGGACATCGTGAGACAGGTCCACGAGAACGGCTGGAGGACCGGGTCCCTCGGCTGGAGGTACGACTGGAGCCTCGAGGAGGCCCAGAGGGCGCTCCTGAGGACACACACGACGGTCGACACGGTCCGCCACATCTACAAGGACCCGGGGCTCCCGTTCAAGGTCTTCTCCATAGGCAGGATATTCAGGAACGAGGCGATGGACTCGACCCACCTGCCCGAGTTCACCCAGATCGAAGGCATCGTGTGCGAGGAGGGCGCGGACTTCGACATGCTCTGCGGCCTCCTGAAGGAGTTCTACAGGCGCATGGGCTCCGAGGAGATCAGGATCAGGCCTGGCTACTTCCCCTACACCGAGCCGTCCCTCGAGGTCGACATACTCTGGAAGGGGCAGTGGATGGAGCTGGGCGGCGCTGGCGTGTTCAGGCCCGAGGTGACGGAGCCGCTCGGCGTCAAGGAGCCGGTGCTCGCGTGGGGACTCGGGCTCGAGCGGCTCGGCATGCTCCTGTGGGGGCTGGACGACATCAGGGACATATACGTGTCCGACGTCGACTGGCTCAAGAAGTCGAAGCAGCTCTGACCCTGCGGACCCCGGTCACTTCTCCTCGACGGCCACCTGGTGGTAGCCGGTGTCCTCGATGGTCATGACCGAGCGCATGAGGAAACCGCCCGCCATTATCGCCGAGAGGCCGACGCCCGCCACTATGAACCATATCTGGACCCCGACGAGGTCGGAGACGGGGCCCGCGAACGCGAGCCCGAGCGGGGACACGGACACGGTCAGGCTGCCGATGAGCCCGAACACCCTGCCCTGCTTCTCCGGCGGGATCGAGGACTGCATCAGGGCCTGCGCGGCGCCGTTGAGCATGGCGATCATGAACCCCGCGAAGAACATCCCGGCGACGGCGATGTAGAACCCCTCGGGTGGGAGGACGCCGACCAGCGTCACTCCCGCGCCCGAGAGCAGCCCTGCCACGAGCATCGTGACGACCTTGCGCTTGAACCCGCCCCAGACGCCCAGCGCCAACCCGCCCACGATGAACGACGCGCCCGTTGCCACCTCCATCGTGGCGAACTCCACCAGGCCCTCCCCGAAGTACGAGGTGACGAGTATCGGCATGAGTGCCATCGCGGGGGTGAACAGGAGGTTGATGACCGTGATCATCAGGATGAGCGTCAACGCGCCCTTCCACGACCTGAGGAACCTGAATCCGTCCCGCATGTCGGCGAAGACCGTCGACCGCTCCCCAGCGCCGCCCTCCGCCCGGGCGGGCTGTGGTATCTTGACGAACAGCAGGGGCGCGACGGCGACCGCGGCCGTGAGGACATCGACCGACAGGACCGCCCACATGGGCAGGGCGAGCAGCAGGACCGCGCCGAGCGCCGGCCCCGCGATGCCGACCGCGCCTTGGATGGCCTGGTTCAGGCCCCCGACGCGCGCGAGGTGCTTCTTCGGGACCATGAGGGTCGTCGACGCGGCCATGGCCGGCCAGTGGAACGAGCCGCCTGCGGACCGGACCATGAGCAGGGCGTATATGTGCCAGACCTCGACGAAGTCGAGGGCGAAGAGCGCTATCAGCACGGAGGTCGCGAGGGCGATCCCGACGTCCGCGGATATCATCACCCTCCGCCTGTTCCAGCGGTCTACGAGCGCGCCGGCGAACGGCCCGAGCAGTATCTGCGGGAGCATGGCCGCGACCATCGCGATGGCCAGGACGGTCGCCGACCCCGTCTCTATCGTGAGCCACCACACGAGCGCGAACTGCACGAGGGCGCTGCCGATGAGGGAACTCGCCTGCGCGCCCCATATGACGAAGAACCTGCGCATCAGACGCTTCTCGTCCGCCGGACCCTGCGACTCGCCCATGACTCCATCGGAGTGGCGGTACCGTTCTTAAAGCAGGCGGTCACTTCTGAACGACGGGCGGCACCTCCGCCCCGTCCAGGACGGCGAGGCTCTCCCGGCGGTGCTCCTCGCTGCCGGCGATGTCACCCCGGAGCCGGTCGATGGCGCCGAGGCTCGCGTACGCGGCCGACGCGCCCGCCTTGTCCCCGAGCTCCGTGAAGACCTCGAGCGCGGCGAAGCAGCACTCCCTCGCGGATTCGTAATCACCCGAACCCGACAGCACCTCCGCGAGGGACGCGTGCGCGTAGGCCCTCGTCCTGGGCTGGCCGGTCTCCGAGGACAGCTTCACCGCGTTCTCGAGGTGCAGCTTCGCCTCGTCCAGCCTGCCGATGTGCGCGCAGGCGGCCCCCATGTCCACATACACCTTGGCCAGGTCGACCGGGCCGAAGCCGGCGGCGCACTTCGAGAAGTGCGAGATCGCCTCCTCGTACATGCCCCGACCCATGAGCACCTTGCCCAGCTCGAGGTGCGCGAGCAGCATGCCCCTGGAGTCGACCGCGGCCATCGCGTCCCTGGCGCTCTCCTCCAGGAGCTCCTGGGCCTTCCTGTGGTCGCCCATCCTGTTCTCCACGACCCCTAGGCCCCTGAGCGCCTTCGCCCTGAGTCCGGGGGCGCCCGGGCAGTTCTCCAGGGCCGACGAGAACAGCCTCGACGCGCCTTCCAGGTCGCCCCTGTTGCCCCTGAGCTCGCCCATCTCCGTCAGGGCCTCCGCCCGGACGCGCGGCTCGGAGTCCTCGGAGAGCGACTCGAGGAGCGACTGCGCGGAGGCGTAGTCCCCGACCATGTTCGCGGCCCTCGCCTTCAGCAGCCGGACGTCCTGGGCGTACCTCTCCTTCTTCGGGGTGTAGTCCCTGAGGACCCCCCAGAGCCTCTGCACGTCGCCCATGTCCAGGAGCGAGCCGCCCATGCGGCCGATCAGCATCTCCGCCTCGAGGGACCTGTTGCCCTTCACCAGGTGGTACAGTCTCTCCTGGTGGTCCCCCACCCTCAGGTAGTGGTCCGCGGCCGCGCTGTGCCACCTGGACCGCTCGTCGGCGCTCATGGACTCGTAGACGAAATCCCGCAGGGACGAGTGTATCTCGAACCTCCCCCGGGCGACCTCCCTCAGCATCGACCCTTTCCTGTCGCCCCTGAGGTCCCTAGGTATCGCCTCAGCCGGGAACGGCTTGTTGAAGACGGACGCTAGTTGCAGGAGGGACTTCTCGGACTCTGACAGGCCCGTGTAGAACTCGTCCTCGAGGAACCGCGCGACCTGGATCCTCGCCTCGCTCAGTCCCGAGGCCGTGACCATCTCGAGCGACAGGGGGTGCCCCTTGGTCATCGAGACGATCTTCCCTGCGGACTCGCCCCTGATGCCCCTGGACTCGAGCATCTTCAGGGCCGACTCCTTGTCGAGGCCGCCGAGCTCCAGCTCGAACACCTCGTTCCTCGCGACGACATCCGAACGCTCGTAGAAGCCCGGGACGCTCTCGACGGTGACGACCATCTTGGCCGCGCCGCTGCTGTCCCTGAACATGCGCATGAACTCCTGGAGGCCAGGGGCGCAGTCCGCATCGTCGAACACGAAGGTGTAGCCGTTCTCCGACAGCTCCTCCTTCAACAGCACGCTCAGATCCCCGAGCTCCACGCGCTCGGACTCGATGTAGGAGCACATCTTCCTGCACCCGTTGTCGAAGAAGAAGCGAGCGAGCGCCTCGGTCACCGTCCTCGGGACGTCCCAAGGCTTAGTGGCGTACCAGAACACCCTCTGGTCCGTGAGCCCCGCCGCGAGCTTCGACGCGAGTGAGGTCTTGCCTATCCCCGCGATGCCCTTGACCGAGACGACCTTGACCGAGGGGGCGTCGAACGCCTTCCTCAGGGCGGCCAGCTCCCTCTCGCGGCCGATGAATGTCCTCGTGGTCGGGAGCGGGGACGACTTCTTGGAGGAGCGCGGCCTGGTCACGGCGTTCGTCACCGGCGCTATCCTGGATGGGTCCACCATCGGGTCGATGGCGTTCTCCTTCACATACTGCACGACCGTCGATGCCTGGGTCCTGCCCGAGACGGTCAGGGAATACGCCTTGCGCCTAGCCTTGCCCTTCTTGATGTGCGAGAGCCGCTCCTCGATGGTGCCCGCGCGCTTGAGCTTCTTCAGCTCGATCGCGGCGTGCGCCCTCGAGATCGATATCGCCTGGGATATGCCGTCCTGGGTGACATCGAAGGGCACCTCGAACCTGTCCTCGTACTTCACGTAGTTGCTCAGATGGAATAGTATCCGTTCGGAGACGGTTAGAGTTCCACCCATGGGACGAAGAATCCGAGAAGCCGTTATATAAATGCAGTTATCACATGCAATCGTCAGGAGGGTTCGGGAGCTCCTCCTCGCCCGCCTTGACCCTCTTGGCCTCCTTCACGGTCAGGTGAACCATCATGACGGTCGTGATGCCCATGATACCGGAGATCACGAACGGGACCACCGTGCCGTCGATCCCGAGCGGGAGGCCGAAGTCCCGGCCGTGGAACTGGTCCCAGAGGAAGCCCCCGAGGGGGGCCCCCACGACGGAGCCCATGTTCATCATCGACTCGAGGAGGCCGATGAGCCTGCCCCGGACATGCTCGGGCACTATGTCGGCCTGGAGCGCCCTGAGGGCCGGCGACGACACCTGGAACGCCATGCTCCTCGCCGCCAGGAGCAGTATGACCAGGAGGAGCGAGTAGAAGAACGGTATGAAGAATATCGCGGTGAAGGCGACGTAACCGCCCACGACGAACAGCACCTTCCTGCCGACCCTGTCCGCGATGCGGCCTGACGGGAAGGCTATGAGCGCCCCGAGGCCCATCGAGACGCCTATGAGGATCGAGATCGTACCCGCGTCGAGCTCGAACCTGAACCCGAGGAACAGGACCATCAGGGGGCCTATGCTCGCGAACGAGAACCCCTCGATAGACGCGTTCAGGTAGAGTATCCTGAGGGTCCTCAGGCGCTCGGGCGGGACACCGGGCGGGCTGAAGAGACCCTTGAGGGAGAGTGCGGTCCTGGTCTTCTCCGGCGCCTTCGCGTCCGTCACGTAGAGCCATGTCAGGACCGAGCCGACTAGGGCGAGGGCGGCCGTGAAATAGAACGGGAACTTGTACGCGTCGCTCTCCGCGTACCCGAGGCTCTGGCTCGCGAATATGAACAGCGCCCCGCCGACGAAGGGGCCCACCACGAACCCGAGGTTGGAGGCCATGACGATCTTGCCCATGGACGCACCGCGCTTGTGCGCCGGGGTGGAGTCTATCACGAGCGCCTCGCTCACGGGCCACACCATCGCGCTCGCGACCCCCTGGCCCGCCCTGACGAATATGAGGCCGAACCAGGTGTCCGGGACCGTGAACAGGAGCGCCAGGACGGCGTACATGACGCTCCCGACGAGGATGATGTTCTTCCTGCCGAGCCTGTCTGAGAGGTTCCCGAAGGGGGCGGCGAGGAGCGCCCTCGTGAACACGAACGACGAGAACAGTATGCCGACCTCGAGGCCCCCTCCGCCCAGGAGGTCGACGTACACCGGGAAGAGGGGCATGATCAGGCCGAAGCCCAGGCTGACTATGAAGTCTAGACTGGCGAGGTAGTTCACGTTCTTCCTCGCCGCGTCCTCGCCCAACAGACTCTGACTCACGTCGATCTGCCCCTTGCCAGGCTCACCCGAGAAGGTCGACCCCGGCGCGCATGTTCCTCAGGATGATTGGGACGAGCTCTTTCTTGGTTGCCCTGAGACCACAGTCCGGGTGGGCGTAGGCCACGTTCTCCCTGCCCACTCTGCCGCATATGTCCCCGAGCTTGGACCGCACCTGCTCAGGGGTCTGCACCTCGGCCTCGGACATCGGCGTCACTGATATGCACCCCGCCCCGAGCCTCTTCCCGTAGTCCTCGAACAGCGCGCGGTCGACATGCCCGATGTTGGGCACCTCAAGCCTCCCAGCGAAGGCGAAGCTGATGGTCGGGACGCACTCCAGGCGGAGCAGGTGGTCGACGACCCCGAACCGGCCGACATGCCCGCACACGTGCACACTCACGCGCTCCCGCGGAAGCCCGCGCGCGACCCTGTCGAGCAGTGTGACGCGCTCGCCGAGGTCCCTGAACCCCTGGGACAGGAACGGCTCGTCTATCTGCACATAGGCCCCGCCGTCCGCGAGGGCCTTGGCGATAGGCGCGAGGGCCTCCGCGATGTCCTCGTAGAGAGTGAAGTCCGACAAGCCCTTGTAGTGAGACTCGACCTTCCTCGACGCGCAGGTCATGCCGAGCGTGGTCGGGCCCGTGATGGCCACCTTCGGGGAGACTTCGGGGAACATCCTCCTGAGGGCCGCGAGGTCCTTGACCTTGGTGAACTCGCCCGGTGGGCCCCTGAGCCCGATCCTGCCCGTCACGACCGGGAAGCCGTTCCTGACCGCGAGGCCCTGGAACGACTCTGCGAAGTAGGATATCATGTCCGCCCGCTGCTCCCCGTCCGTGAGCAGGTCGATGCCCATGGCTCGCTGGAACTCGACCGCCTTCGACATGGCGCCGTCGATGTCCTCGTCGAACCTCGGCAGGCTGCCGATGGTCGTGGTCGTCAGCAATCCTGGCACCTCCGTGTAAAAACCGGCTATGGGTATAAGGCACTTTCCTACAGAACGACTGAAAGGATTAATGTGGACCTCGTCGGTAATCCGTCCGTGAAGCTGATCGTGACCTCGTCCGAGGACAACGCGTCAATGAACATCCGAGCGCGTCTCCTGGAGAGGGAGCGGTGGACCGAGGAGGGAGAGTTCGACTCGCACCCGGCGCTGTCCCACGGGGACTTCAGGATAGTCCAGGTCGACAGGATACACCTCGACGAGGACCTCATAGACGAGAGGGCGGAGAAGGCACTCGGCGTCAAGCCGGAGGTCGTCATATTCGCCTCCAGGCACCGGGCCGAGTCCAGGATACCGACCCTGACCGTGCACCCCGTGGGCAACTACTCGTCCGCGGACTTCGGCGGGAAGCCGTCCGCACTCAGCTGGGCGCACCCTGGCCTGATGACAGCAGCGCTCAGGGCTCTCTCGGTGAACGCCCAGGGTATGGGATTCAACGTGTCCTTCGAGACGACGCACCACGGCCCTCTCCTCGGGTCGCCAGGATTCTACATCGAGATAGGCAGCTACGAGGAGCTCTGGGGGAGGGAGGACGCGGCCGAGGCGATCGCGGCGTCCATACTCTCCATCAAGGACGAAGGGTACCCGAAGGTGATCGGCGTCGGGGGCGGGCACTACGCCCCCAGGTTCACCGACATCGCGCTCGGGAGGAAGGTGGCGGTGGGCCACATGGCCGCGAACTACGCCCTGGACGCGCTCACCGACGACCTCATGCTTCAGATGTCCGAGAGGAGCGGCGGCGCGAGGAAGGTCTACTTCCACAAGAAGAGCATGCCCAAGCAGAAGCACAGGGAGCTGAGGGAGAGGTTCGCGACCCTCGGCGTCGAGGAGATAAGCAGCGACGACCTCGAGCAGCTATGACGGTCCTCAGGACGACACGACCGTGCCGACGCAGTCCTTGCCCTCGAGCGCCAGCTTCAGGTTCCTGACGCTCCGGCCGTCCACTATCGTCAACGGTATCCGGCAGCGCGCGAGGACCTCGGCCCCCACAGGGTCGAACACAGTCGTCGGGCCAGCGCCCTTCGCGGTCCCGCTGACGAGCTTGACGAGCTCAGCGTGCGACATGCGCGGGATCCTCTTGGCGCACACGTCCTTCTTCGGGTCCGATGTGTAGGCCCCGTCCACAGATGTCGCGTTCACCAGCCTCGTCGCCCCGACGCGCTCCGCCAGCCTGGCTGACACAGCGTCCGTCGTGACGCCTGGGGCCACGCCACCCATTACCACGACCGGGTACGACATCCCCGCGCGGACCGCCTCCTCGTAGTCCCTCGGGGGCTCGGGACACGCGTGCCCCTTCATCGCCGTGATCACGAGCCTCGCGTTGAGCCGAGTGGTGTCGATGCCCATCATGTCCAGGGACTGCTCGGCCGCCCCGAGCGCCCTGCCCGCGCGTATGTAGAACCTCGCGATTCTGCCGCCGCCCGTGACGATGTAGAGCTTCGCGTTTGAGGAGACCTCGGCGAGCGCCTGGGCGAGTTCCGACAGGTACGCGGAGGGGTCCTCGTCCTTCACCAGGACCGAGCCACCCAGCGATAAAACTACGACGTCCATCGTGGTCAACCTTTATACCAAAGAACGCTCTAACCCGTACAAAAAGCTTGGGACTGGATTCGATCATGACCGAGCTGACAGAGCTCCAGAAGTACGAGTTCCGTCGGAGCCTAGAGGAGGTCCGGAAGATCTCCGGCCGGGGCACGGAACTCATATCTCTGTACATACCGCCGTCGAGACAGGTATCGGATGTCGCGGCTTACCTCAGGAACGAGTACTCGCAGTCCTCGAACATCAAATCCGCGAGCACGAGGAAGAACGTGCAATCGGCTATCTCGTCCATCCTCGCGAGGCTCAAGGGGCTCAGGATGCCCCCGGAGCACGGGCTCGTGTTCTTCGTCGGGCACAGATCGACCTCCGCGGACCAGACGCAGATGGTCCAGTACGTGCTCGAGCCGCCGGACCCCGTCCTGACATTCATCTACAGGTGCGACTCCGGCTTCTTCACGGAGCCGATCGAGCAGATGCTCGAGCACAAGGACTCCTACGGGCTCATAGTGATAGACCGGGGAGAGGCCACCATCGGCCTGCTGCACGGCAAGAGGATCGAGCCGATCAAGAACGTCCCCTCGCTCGTCCCGAGCAAGCACGGCAGGGGAGGCCAGTCTGCGCGCAGGTTCGAGCGGCTCATAGAGATCGCGGCCCACGAGTTCTACAAGAAGGTCGCGGACATCGCGAACGACTCCTTCCTCCAGAACAAGGACCTCAAGGGCATACTCGTCGGCGGCCCGGGCCCGACCAAGGAGTACTTCGTCAAGAGCGAGTACCTGCACTACGAACTCCAGAACAAGATCATCGACACCTTCGATGTGGGATACACAGACGAGTACGGCCTCCGGGAGCTGGTCGAGAAGGCCAGGGAGGCGCTAAGGGACATCGACCTGATGAGGGAGAAGGACCTGATGCAGAGGCTGTTCGAGGAGATCCGGAAGCCCGACGGCGGGCTGTCCATCTACGGCGAGGAGCAGGTCAGGGACGCCCTCATGATAGGCGCCGTGGGCAAGCTCCTGCTCTCGGAGGACATGAGGAAGGTGAAGCTGGACCTCAAGTGCCCCTCGTGCGGCTTCAAGAAGGAGGGGCTGGCCAAGGACTCCACGGAGGAGTTCAAGTGCGACAAGTGCCAGGCTATCATGGATGTCGAACTGGTCCACGACCTCGTCGGGGACCTTCACAAGATCGCTGAGGACAACAACACGAAGGTGGAGTTCATATCGGGCGAATCCGATGAGGGCGAGCTGCTGAAGAAGGCCTTCGGCGGCATCGCGGGCATACTCCGCTTCAGGGTGAACTGAGGACATGGCGCAGGACCCGTTCAAGAAGTTCAAGGGACAGACCGCGGCGGCGCTGTCCAAGGCGCTGGCAGAGCTCGGCGTCGACGCCGAGCCCGCGCTGGACCGGCCGCCCGAGGGCATGGGCGACCTCGCGTTCCCGTGCTTCCCGCTCGCGAAGACCATGCGCAAGGCGCCGAACATGATCGCCGAGGAGATCGCCTCGAAGGTCAGGCCCGAGGGGATGATCGAGCGCGTGGAGGCCAAGGGCGGCTATGTGAACTTCTATGTGAGGTTCGAGGACCTCGCGCAGCCCGCGCTCGAGGACGCCGTGGCCAGGAAGGAGTCGTTCGGCAAGGGGGAGCCAAAGGGCGTCAGGATGCTCCTCGAGCACACGAGCGCGAACCCGACGGGCCCGCTGCACGTGGGCCGCGCGAGGAACCCGATCATCGGCGACACGATCGCCAGGATACTCCGCATGGCCGGATACGACCTCACGACGGAGTTCTACGTGAACGATGTGGGCCGCCAGGTCGTCATCATGACCTGGGGCGTGAAGCACCTGAAGCTGGAGCGGGAACCGGACAGGGACGAGGACCACTACAGGTACGTCCTGTACTATCAGCAGGCCAACAGGGTCGTCGAGGAGGACGAGGGCGCCAAGGCGCAGGTCGACGCGATGCTCCAGAAACTGGAGCACGGAGACGAGGAGACCGTCAGGCTCGCGAGGGAGGCGTGCGAGAAGGTCCTGAAAGCCGTGACGGCGAGCATGAGGAGGGTCAACATATCCTACGACGGGTTCACGTGGGAGTCGAGGTTCGTCCAGGACGGCACCGTGGACCGGATCATCGAGAAGCTCAAGGGGTCGGAGTACTGCAAGGAGGCCGACGGAGCGTTCCACCTCGAGCTCGAGAGTTTCGGGATAACGGGCCGCGAGACCAAATGGGTGTTCACCAGGGCCGACGGAACCTCCCTGTACACCACGAGGGACCTCGCGTATCACATGGACAAGTTCAAGAGGACCGATGTCGCGGTCAACGTCCTGGGCGAGGACCAGAAGCTCGGCATGCAGGAGCTGGCCGCCGCCCTCACGATAATGGGCGTGGAGAAGAAGCCCGAGATGGTCTACTACGCCTTCGTGTCGCTCCCCGAGGGGAGGATGTCCACCAGGAAGGGGACGGTCGTCTACATAGACGACCTCGTGGACGAGGCGGTCGACCGGGCCTACGATGAGGTCAAGAAGCGCAGGACCGACCTCTCCGAGGAGAGGATGAGGGAGATCGCCCGCGTGGTCGGCGTGGGGGCGCTCAGGTACAACATCATCAGGATACAGGCGGAGAAGCAGATCGTGTTCAAGTGGGAGGACGCCCTCAACTTCGAGGGCGCGAGCGCCCCGTTCGTCCAGTACGCGCACGCGAGGGCGTGCTCGATACTGAAGAAGGCGGGCGAGCGCGGCCCGGCCGCGTTCGACGCGAGGAAGCTAGTGTCGGACCACGAGAAGGCGCTCGCGAAGCTCGTCTCCAGCTTCCCGTCCGTGATACAGGGGTGCGCTGATGACAGGCGCGCGCACCCGCTCGCGGCCTACGCTCAGGAGCTGGCGTCCCAGTTCAACCAGTTCTACAGGTACATGCCGGTGCTGAAGGCCGAGGGCGATGTCCGGGAGGCCCGGCTGGCGCTCGTCGAGGCCAGCATGTGGGCCCTGAGGAACTCCCTCTCGTGCCTGGGCATGGAAGCCCCGGAAGAGATGTGACCTCAGAGCCTGAGGTTCCACTCGTCCCGGGAGTAGCGTTCGGCCACCAGGCGCGCCGCCCTATCACTCTCCTCTTCTGAGAGCGCGCCCTCCTCGAACACCGCGCCGAGGGACGACGAGAACGACTCCCGCAGGAGGCGCTTCACGTCCTCCATGGAGGGCGCCGTGCCCAGGAGCGACCTGAGGCTCGTGACGCGCTCCGATGGCCTGGGCCCCGCGCCGTGACGCCTCAGGACCGCGTCCATCGCGGCCATGTCCGTGTCCACTATGACGGTCCCGTGCACGAGCACCGAGCCCCTCCTCCTCAGCTGGGCGCTCCCCGAGACCTTCCTGCCGCCGACCTCGACGTCGTTCACTGGCCGGTGCCTCGCCTCGAGCCCCAGCGAGGACAGCGCCTCGGCGATGGCCCCGCACACGAGCGCGAATGAGGCGTCGGGGGTCGCCGGCAGCTCGTCCGACCGCGACACGAGGGAGTATATCAGCTGCCCCCGGTCCGTGTATATCGAGCTGCCCCCGGACCCCCTGCGGACGATTGAGACCCCCAGCCGGCGGCACGCCTCCATGTCCAGGCCCTCGCCCACGCTCTGGAAGTAGCCGACCGAGACTGTCGGCGACGACCTCACATAGAAGTGGAGGGTGTCCGGGGCCGACCCGGCCGAATGCGCCTCCAGGATCGCCTCGTCGAGGGCCACGGACTCCGCCGGGGCCACGAGCCCGCTGTCCACAAGACGCCATCTGCCGCGCATGCTGAACGGTGTGGAGAATGAAAAGGAGCGTTAAGAGGTTTGGCTGGGTTTCAGGGCCGTCGCGCGCCTCAGAGGTCCTCGTCGCCCTTGCCGGGCTTCTCGGGCCTCTCCGACCGCTCAGGCTTCTTCTCGGCCTTCTCCGCCTTCTCGGCCTTCTCGCGCCTCGGGCCCTTCCTCTCGCGCTTGGACCATCTGCCGCGCACGTAGATCAGCAGCGGGACCAGGATGATCACCGCGAGGACGCCTCCCCACAGGGCGATCTCCTTCCAGCCCGCCTCCTCGACCGTCACGTCCCCGACATCCTCGTCGACGGACAGCTGGTCCGCGCTGGTCACATTCACCTTGATGGTGAACGAGCCAGGGTCGCTGAACTTGTACGGGAACTTCGCATAGGCCGTCGCGCCTATCCCGAGCGTGCCAGTCTCGGCATCGGTCGTGCGGTTCAGTATGATGGTCCAGGTGCCGATCGACTCCTCGGTGCCGTCCGCGTTCTGTATCGCGAACTCCAGGACTATCTCGGTCGCGACCGCGCTGCCCCTGTTCGTGATGTTCACGAGTATGTAGCCGGTCTCGCCCTCGGTGAAGGCCTCAGGGTCGAAGGTGATCGAGTCTATGACCAGGTTCGGCCTCGGCCCGGAGACGACCGTCACGGTCTTCGTGTAGCCGTTCCAGTTACCCTCAGTGTCGGTCACGTTGAGCCTGACAGCGAAACTGCCAGCCCCCTCGAACACGTGCGTCACGTTCCAGAGCCCGGTGCCGTTCAGCCACGAGTCGGCGCCCTGGTCGTCGTTGAAGTACCACGAGAAGTTCAGGTCCTCCTTGTCGTCCAGGTTGTCGATGGTGGCGTTCGCGTCGAACACGAGCGTCTTGTTCTCGACGAGGCTGGTGCCCCAGGTCGCGTTCTTCACTGTGAAGGACGGGACCGGGTTCTCCGTGTCGTTGACCATGACCTTCAGGGTCGTGTTCTTCCAGTGCCCGACCGAGTCGGTCACGTTCAGCGTCAGGGTGTACTCGCCCGCCTCCGACCACGAGTATGAGACGTTCTTCTCGTCCTCAGTCTCGTACACGCGGCCCGAGGTGTTGCCCTCGCCGTAGAAGAACTCTATGAACTGGACCGTGCCCATGCCGTCCCCGACGCTCACCGCGTCGTCAGTCGAGTCAGTCGCGTTGAACCAGACGAGCTCGCCCTGGTCTATCTCCAGCATGCCGCTCGTAGCGTTGACCTCGAGGTCCTTTATCGTTATGACTGGGACCGGGTCCTGGCCATCGCACATGACCTGGACCGAGGTCTCGTTGACGAGGTCGCCCATGTCCGTCACGGTCAGGTTGACCGTCCTGTTGGCGGACGCGGAGATGTACGTGTGCGGGATCGTCACGTTGAACGTCGACTCCTGGGGCGTGCCGTCGCCGAAGTCCCATGTGAACATCAGCGGGTTGCCGTTCGGGTCCATCGAGTCCACGGCCGAGAAGTTGACCTCCTCGTCCACGGCGACGATGTAGCTCAGGACGACGCCTGTCTCGTTGGTCACCGCGTAGACGTACTCAGTGTCCACGACGCTCGCTCCGGCCGACGGCGCCTCCGACTTCTCGAAGGTCAGCGTCACGTGCTCGGGCCCGCCCACATACTCCTGCGGGTCGAGCGAGAACACC
This sequence comes from Thermoplasmatota archaeon, assembly GCA_030836605.1. GTDB lineage: Archaea > Thermoplasmatota > Thermoplasmata > UBA10834 > UBA10834 > UBA9653. The sequence continues at coordinate 16,124 of JAUPMC010000115.1, forward strand.
ATGAATCCGGTCGAGTTGACATGGCTGTCCGAGTTGCCGGTCGAGTTCGCCACGAGCTCGTACCTGTCGGGCAGCACGTTCGGCAGCGCGAAGGTGTAGACAAAGTCCACGGACGGGTCGTCGTACTTGACATACGCGTCAGCGGAGTAGTCCGGGGCGCCCACATCTATGGCCTCCTCGGACGAGTAGGACGCGCTGTATGTGAAGGACACGCCGGCCTCGAGCGTGATGTCGCCATCGACCGCGCCGAGTGTGTACAGCCCGAAGTCGCCCGAGCAGGAGTAGGCCGTGTCGTTCACGGTCAGCAGCCTCTTGCTGGACACATACTCGGGCCCGTAGTCGGCGAGCCTCATCTCGAAGTCGCCGGCCTCGACCAGGTCGACCGCGCCATCGGCGTTGCCGAAGGCCATGTCGATCTGCATCCTGAGGCTGCCCACGTCGTTGTAGGGCATGCCCGGGACCTTGTCGTCGTAGGACCATATCGTGTCGACCGTCATCTCGAACGAGTTGAAGTCAGCGCCGTACTCCATCGATACGGTCTCCGTCCTCTGCGTCTGCGGGTCCAGGACGAAGTCCTCGAACTTGTAGGTCGTGCTGACGTCGATCGCGACGGTCCTGAACTCGGACTTCAGCCCGTCGGCGTCGACGGACAGCGTGAATGTGCCGATGTATCCGTACAGCACGTACGAGCCTCCGCCGAGGTCGCTCTTGAGCGCCCTCTTGATCCACGGGACGCTGGTGTCGTCGTTGACCAGGTATGCGACGGTGTTCGTCGCCAGGTACCCGTCGGCGTCCCTGACTATGCCACGGACTATCTTGGCGGACGAGAGCATCATCGTGCGGGAGTCGTCACCCGTGATCTCCACGAGCTCCACCTCAGTCTCGTAGTTGTCCTCGCTCGCGAACAGGTATATCTCAGCCGCGAAGGCTGCGGAGAACATGTCCACGATCGCCCAGCCCGCGCTGTTCGTGGTCGCCTGGGCGACTACCTCGCGCGCGAGGTTGTCGTAGAAGCCGACCGTCACGCCGGACATGGGCTGTCCATAGGAGTTCTCCACGGTCACGTTCCACTCATGCGTCTTCGGCATGAACGGGACCAGGTCTATCGGGTCGCTCGTGTAAGGCGAGAGCCCGTCGAAGGATATCCCCTCGGGCACCGCGTCGATCTTGTCATAGTAGTCACCGTCGGTCACCTCAACCCTGTAGACTCCCGGCTGCGGCTCCGACGCCACGTACATACCGGATGAGTACGGGGCCTCGACTACCTCGCCCGTGTACAGGTTGATGAGGTTGACTGTCGCCGTCTCAACGGTAGCGCCGTTCGAGTTGTCCAAAACCAGTAGGTTGATGTCGTTCGTGCCGTCCGCTGCGTCAACGCTCACCATCGGGAGCGCCACCATGGCGGACAACGCCAATACCAGCACGATGATGGCGGCTGATAGCTTACTCATTGCACCTGTCTTCATCCGAGATTTCCCCTCCCTCTCCTGGGAACCGAGAAACGGACCCCCTTATGAGAAAGGTACTCCGCCGAATAGATTGCCCCTTTATAAGCTTTAGGGATTCGGGGAGCACCCTAGCACACATACCAGCAGCGTGGGCCAGTATCCCCGGGCCTAGGTGACTATCTTCTCGACCTGGTCCGTCTCTATCGCGCGTCTGACCTCGACCGCCAAGCGCCTGCCCGTGCTCATGTTCGTCCGCCAAGTCGTGTTCCCGTACGGGTGCCCGACCCACATGTGCACGTTCGTCCCGCCGCCGACCCTCGGGGCGACATCGTATATGTGGAACTTGAGGTCCTTGTCGACGCATGTCTGTAGGCAGAACGGACCTATGATCCCGGGGGCGTAGTGCTCCTGCGTCGCCTTCACATACCTCTCCGCGAGGTCGAACGCCCCCTCAATGAGCGACTCCCTCATGGTGGCGGAGTTGTGCCCGCAGACCGTGTATTCCGGGGTCGCCTGCGCTCCCTGGAGGGTCATCTGCTGGGGCGCCGGGAGGCGCACATGCCCGTCCAAGGAGGTCTCGAACCGCCAATCGACCCCTATCAGCTCTATCCGCTCCATCTTGGACTCCAAGGGCGAGTAGAAGAAGTCCAGGTTGAACACGGGGCCTATGACGTACTCCTCTATCCTAGCGGCGCCGAGGTCCTCCTCGGTTATCACGTTGTTGTATACGAGCTGCCTCGACTTCTCCCTGAACTCCTGATAGGAGGCGGCGGTGAAGAACCCCCTCTCGAGCTTCTTGACCTTGTGGTGGAGCTTGACTATGACGAGCCTGTCTATGTCCTTCGGGTCCTTGACGCGCTTCGGGAAGGGCAGGCCCGCCTTCTCCAAGAGCCAATAATAGTCCCTGTCCTCGCCCCGCTCCTCGCTCCTGAGCAGGCTCCTCGAACCGACGAGCGGCACGGCGAAGTCCTCCTCTATATCCTTCAGGGGCACGTACGACGTGAACGACCTGTTGGGGACGAAGAGCACGTTCTCCTTCCTAAGCCGGGCCTGGTATTCGGGGGTCATCATCTCCTTGAACTTCTTCAGGGTCCAGCACTCGTCGACGACCCCGCGGACGACCTCGCCCTTCTCGTCCCGCTGGCACTTGAAGTATCTGGCGTAGGTCTTCTCCCGGCCCTCCTGACATATGCCCAGGGTCCTGAAGCCCTCCTCGACCGCGCCGTCGCAGACGTCCAAGGCCGAGTGAGACGCGACCATGCCGATCTTGGCCTTCTTGAGGTCGTAGTGCTCGAGCGCTCCGAGTATCTTGTCCCTTGATATCATGCTAGTGCCCCCCTTGATCCGGTATGGACCGTGCTCCCGGGCGAGTCAACGGATTCTAGATATTTCTACCTTGGCGGTGGCGCGAAGGACATCTCATCGAGCCTGACCGCCAGCTGCGAGTAGGTCGTCCTGAACCCGAACTTCTCGTAGAGCGCCTTGGCCCTGGGGTAGCTCGTGTGGAGGTAGACCACGCCAGCCCTGCCCGCGAGGTTGGACAGGGCGCACCTCATCAGCTCGCCCCCGACGCCTTCCCCTTGGCGCGCGGGCGTGACGTATATGTCGTACACCAGCCCGGTCTCGCCGTCGAGCTTGGTCGCCACGAACCCGCCGTCCGTGACGAACACTGAATACGTCTTGTTGGAGAGCATCTCCCTCAGCCGCATCGAGGCCTGGAAGCCGCCCTCGTCGTAGTACTCCGAGAACAGGCGCACGGCGTCCTTCCTGTTGGCCTTCGAGACAGGCTTCACGGAGTGGTCGAACCCCCGGGGGCCCTCGAGCGCCATCCGCCACATCACGATGGGGTCGTATCGCCTGACGAACCTGCCCAGGTCCAGGGAGAACACCGCCCACTTCTTCTTCGCGGTCGCGAGGAACCTGACCAGGCAGTCCGCGGCCGCCTCCATGTCGTCCACCGACTCCGCGATGAGCATCCCCTGACGCCTGGGCCCCTCGGACACTATCCTCGCCGTGTCGCCGTCGTCCGTGTAGAACCCGTACGCGGGCCTCCCGCCGATCTCCATGCTGACGCCGACCATGTCCGATGTGCCGTCCAGGTCCGGCTTGGCGCCGTGGTCGTCCACGAGCTCGCAGTCGACCGGGATGTCGTATGTGGTGCACATGCTGCACTTGTTGTCTATGCGCGCCTCGACCGCCCTGGACACGCGCCACCCCTCGGGCTCGAGCGCCCGCGCGATGATCCGTTTCTTCGTGTCGGCGATCAGCAGCCTGTCCCCGCACCCCTCCGACAGCTTCGCGCTGAGCTCGCGCGCGGACGCCGGGGACAGCTTCAGCCCCCTAGGTGAATGGTTCCTGAAGCCCCGGGAGACGCCCTCCCTGAGGGGGACTAGCTCCACTGAGAGGGCCCCTTCGGGGCCCTTGACCAGGACCACCCTGGACCTGCACCCCTGGAGCTCACCGTCGGCCGACAACCGTTCACCCCTGGCTCAGAAGAAGTAGAAGCCGATCCCGTACTCCTTGGAGCACTTGGCCATCGCCTCGAGCCTGTTGAGCGTGCCCTCGATCCTGCGGACTATCATCTTGCCCTCCGCCGGGGACTTCTCCCTGATGACCTTGACCTCCTCGAGGAGCTTCTCGGCGTCCTTGGCCGTGAGCACGGTCTTCTTCTCCGCGAGGTCGTCCACCTTGGCCAGTATCGACAGGCCGTACTTCCTCGAGAGCTCCGGCACCGGCGAGCCCGACGGGCCGAAGTTGCCCACGCAGCCCTTCTTGTTGTCCCATGACAGGCCGCACTTGGCGCAGGTGGCGTACATGTCGTCGAACTCCACCATGTCCCACTCGGTCACGGAGTTGACCTTGCTGGCCGCAGCGAGCACGTCCTTCTTCCTGTTCGCGGGGACCTTCTCGACGAGTATCCAGTTGGTCTTGACATCGGTCACGAACGGCCCGAGGGCCTTCTGGTCCTCCGGGTCCTTGACCTTCTCGAGGTAGAGCTCGTCGCCCTCCGGGGCGAGCCTGCCCTTCTTGAGGATGGCGTCCAGCTTCTCCTTCCCGAGCTTCGCCGAGGCCTTCTTGAGGTCGACGACCTTGTCGACCTCGACCAGGTCCGCCCACTTGGACGGGTCGTCCACGTACACCTTGGCCAGAGTCATCTTCTTCGTCTTGCAGAGCGCCTTTTCCGTATCCAGTTCCGTGATAGCCATGTTGAGGCCCATTGGGTCACCTTCCGACAGGCGGCTCACACATTATGCGGAGTAATAGTTTTCGCATGAGCGCGGGACCGGAAACGATATATCGGGAGAAGGCCGCCGGGACGGAGCGTTAATCTATCCGTGGGGCCTCATGGTTTTCGGGCCCGTTCTCGGGGGATGTTGTCCGCGGGCCATGACGCGCTTGGGAGGTTTGGGCATGGCGAAGGCAGGCATGAGCGTGCTGTCGCGGGACGACAGGGAGAAGGTGCACCAGGCGGCCCTCGGGATCCTGGCGGAGACCGGGGTCAAGGTCGAGAGCCCGGCCGTGCTCGACAGCTTGTCGAGGGCGGGCGCCCGGGTCGACCGAGACGCCCAGCGGGCGTGGCTCGACGAGCGCGTGGTGTCGGAGGCGCTCAGGACCGCCCCCAGGAAGGTCCGGATATGCTCCAGGGGCGGCAGGGACTACGCCGTGCCCGAGGAGGGCGTGCAGCTCATATCGACTGACGGGGAGCCGCCGGCCGTCCTGGACCTGGACATGGGGGTCAAGAGGCCGTCTACCCTGAAGGACCTCATAGACCTCGTCGTGCTCGCGGACGCGCTCCCCGAGGTCGGCTTCGTATGGCCCCCGGTCGTGGCGACGGACATGCCCTCGGACCGTTCGTCGTACTACGAGTTCCTCGCGGCCGTCTCGTACTCGTCCAAACACATAGAGCACGGGGCGGCCTCATCGGACGAGGCAAGGTTCCAGATAGAGGTGTGTTCGGCGATACTCGGTTCCGAGGACGAGCTCCGGAAGAGGCCCATATTCTCCGATGTATGCACCCCGATCTCACCGCTGAGGTACGACCAGGGGGAGGCCGAGGCGATGGCCGCGCTCGCGAAGGCCGGGGTTCCCGTCGTGCACCTGTCGATGGCCATCGCGGGCTCGGTCACACCCGTCACGGTCGCAGGCTCACTGGCTGTCATAGCCGCCGAGAACCTGTGCGGCTTGACGATGTCCCAGGCCGCGAGCCCCGGGGCGCCGTGCATCTACTCGTCGTTCTCCGGCGTCACGGACCTCAGGTCCGGGGTGTTCCTGTGCGGCACCCCGGAGGGCATCCTGATGGACACGGCCGCGATAGAGATGGCCCACCACTACGGGCTCCCATGTTGCGCGGGAGGCCCGTCGAACTCCTCAAGGTCCCTGACGACGGAGGCGGGGTATCAGACCGGCATCACCGCAATGGCCTCGCTCCTGACAGGCTCGGACCTCCTGGTCGGGCTCGGGGGGCTCGACCGCGCGTCGATGGTGTCCCCTGAGAAGCTCGTGATGGACTGCGAGGCCTGGCGCTGGCTCGAGAGGTTGAGACGGGGCATCTCCATCGACGACGACACGCTCGGCCTGGACGCGGTCAAGAGACAGGGACCCGGAGGCGTGTTCCTGTCTGACCCACACACGCTCAAGCACATGAGGAAGGACCTGATGATACCACAGGTGACCGGATACCATCCGCCTGGGCAGCCGGACCCGATGAAGGACGAGATGGTCGAGTTCGCCAGGAAGAAGGTCAAGGACATCCTCGCGACCCACAGGCCCATGCCCCTCGACAAGGACGTGGTCGAGCGAGTCCGGGCGGTGGCGAAGAGACACGGGGTCACGATAGAGGCTGGCTCGCCGGTGCTCGGACGGGCCTGAGGGCTCAGACGCGCCTCTTGAAGAGCTTCTCAAGGTCGGCCGGGGACAGGACGATGATGGTCGGCCTCCCGTGTTCGCACGTGTACGGGCTCTCGGTCCTGAGGAGGTCGGACACGAGCTGCCTCATCTGGGCGTTCGAGAGCGTCTCGCCCGCCCTGACCGCGGTGTGGCACGCGACCCTCCATATGATGTCCAGGCCCAGTCTCCTGTGGGACGGCATCTGGGCCAGCTCGCCGAGTATGTTCCTGAGCGCGCCCTCGCCCTGGGCGACCCCGAGGACCGTCGGTATCGACCGGACGGAGTACGAGTCCCCGCCGAAAGGCTCCACAGCGAACCCTGCCCTCTCGACCAGCTCCCTGTTCTCCTCGAGCGTCTTCGCCTCTGACGGCGTGAGCCTCAGCACGAGCGGCGTCAGAAGCCTCTGCGAGACCTCCTTGCCGCACTTCATCGCCCTGAGCACCTCCTCGTAGACCACGCGCTCCGAGGCGGCGTGCTGGTCTATGAGCAACAGGTTGCCCCTGGACTCTGCGAGTATGTAGGTGTCCATGATCTGCGCGAGCGGGACTATGGCCGACTGCCTCTCCTCCGGGGGCAGCTCCTCCACCTGGAGCACCGACTGCAGGCTGGGGGCGCCATGGCCTTCGTCCCTGGCGACCGGCCGGGGCTCGAACGACTGAGAGAACCTCGTCAGGTCGTACTTGAATGTCAGGTCGGGCTCGCTGAGGGCCGACTCGACGCATCTCTGGACGACCCCGAGGACGGACGCCTCGTCGTCGAACCTGACCTCCCTCTTGGTCGGGTGGACGTTAACGTCCACGGCCGACGGGTCCACGAATATCCTCAGGACGCCGACCGGGTACCTGTCCTTCATGAGCCGCGAGCCGAACCCCTTCACGACCGCGGACACGACCCTCGGGCCCTTGACGGGCCTGTCGTTCACGAACAGCCGGAGGTCAGCCGGGGACGAGCGCGTGTGCTCCAGCCTGCCGAGGTACGCCTCGACCCTGACGCCGTCCCCGTCCGCGTCCCCCCGGAACATGTTCCCCGCGATCGAGTCGCCGAACGCCGCAACCAGGGAGCCGTTCATGCCCTCGGCGGCCGAGTGCACGAGGTCGAGCTTCTCGTCCGACGAGAACGAGAACGACATCCCGGGCCTGCAGAGCATGAAGTCGACGACCACGTCCTTGCAGTGGGCGAGCTCGGTCGCCCTGGA
>JAUPMC010000116.1 GCA_030836605.1 Thermoplasmatota archaeon
CGTCTGAATGGTGTTGTCGCCCGTGACCTCGGGGGCGACGGATTTCCCGTTGTCGTATATCCTGTCCTGTTGCACGTACTGGCCAATCCTTCCGTATGCCGCGGCCATCAGGGATATGGACGCGGGGGCGCTGTACGCCGAGCAGTGGGGGCAGTCGTCGGATGTGCCGAACAGGCCGTCCGCTCCCGCCGCATGGCCCCAGGCGTGGGGCAGGTCTGGCGGGAAGCCTGGGCACGGCGGGCCCGCGACGCATATGTTGTGGCTGTCCTTGAACTGATACACGAGGGTCAGCTGCATGGTGACGACGCCGTTGATGGTGGCTCTCAAGTCGTCGTCTCCGGAGTCGTTGAGCGCCAGAGCGGCCACTGCTGACGCCGAGGCGAGCACGAACACGATGACAATCACCGGCACGCGTCTGGAGCGCCTGCTGTGACGGACCTGAGGCGGTTCATAGCGTATCCTAGAACCGGTGTAAGATGGATTTGGTGGTGCCATGGTACTAGCCGGCGGCCAGTCTCCCCAATCATCAGGATTTGTCGCCGTTATAGATAATACTTCTGCACTGACCGGCCGAAGGGCGCATGAACTCCGACCGCTCCAAGAGCAGCACCTGAGGAGGACATGCGGCAGCTCTTCGGTCACGACATGGATGCCTGGTTGGGTCCCGACGAATGAGGAGGCGAGGAATGCGGGCTCAAAGGGGTTTGGCGTAGAACGTGAAGGTCCTCCGGGCCGCGAAGCCGACGCCCTCGTAGACCCTCATCGCCCGGCTCTTGTTCTCGACCTCGGTGTCGAGCGTGACCTCGTCCACACCGATATCCCTCAAAAGCTTCAATGAACGAGTTAGGAGGTATGTAGATACACCTTTTCTGCGCCAATCTGACCGAACACAGACGCGGTTGCTGTGAGCGACCTTCCTGCCGAAGGTGGCCCACTCTCCCTCGTTCACGTAGTTCTCTACAACTCCGATGACATCCTCCCCGGAACGAGCGACCATCCACAGGTTCGGCGTGAAGTTGGGCGATTGAAGCCACTCATCGTAGGCCCGGGCGGACCATTCCTCCGGCGAGGACCACTGTTCGTGGGAGAAGCAGTCCCGGAACAGGGCCCACACCTTTGGATACTCCTCCGAACGGACGGGACCGAAATCCAAGCCCTCGGGCGCTTGATGGTCGCGGACAGAGGCGAGGTCTGCATTCACCATCTCGAGAAGGTGCCAGATCGGGGAGAACCCGGAGGACTCGACGATCCCTCTCCACTCGCTCGGGCCGTCGTATGCCCACAGCTTGATGTAGGCCCTTCCCCCGACCGGGTGCGCGGAGGATATCTCCTGGATCCGCGCCTCGTTGCTCTCGAACATGGCCTTGGTGATTCCCATGCCGCGCCACTGTGGGAGCAGGTGGGCCGAGTGGCCGTAGTACTTGGGGTCCTCCTCGGATGAGTCCCAAACCAGCTTGCAGAATCCCACGACCTCGCCCCCGACCTCCGCGAACAGCAGGTCGAGCCGATGGTCGTGGTCGGACTTGTCCTCGAGCCATGACGCGGTCTCCTCTGGCGAGACCATCCATTCCACGCCGTCGGCCTTCCAGCTCAGGTGGCTCACCTTGGACATCGTCTCGATGTCTGCCGCCCCCCGGAAGCCGCGGAACGACAGCCCCGGGACTTGCGCGGATATCATCCTCAGGTGGGGACACTCGAGCCAGTCTGACAACGACATGGTGGATGACCCAAGGCGTCTGCGGGATTTATGCCTTTCCGGACAGACTGGGCCGAGCACTTTCGCGCCGCCCTGACCGATATCGAGATTACCCGTGGCGGCATTACAGGCAGCGTCGGGTCAGAGGTCCAAGGACCCGACGGCGAGGCTGAGGGCATGAGGAAGGAGGACGTCCGGACAGAGAAGGACATACGGGAATACCTCGAAGGTTGGTCGGACTTCGAGAAGGCCGTCTACATCGCCACGTTCAGGATCCCCAAGGGGAAGGTCAGCACATACGGGCGGATAGCGGAGGCCATCGGCCGGCCGAGGGCGAGCAGGGCCGTTGCGAACACGCTCCACGAGAACCCTCTTTGGCCAGTGGTTCCGTGTCACCGCGTCGTCTGCTCAGACGGTAGGTTCGGCGGCCCCACGAAATGGGCCAGGGGTAGGAGGAAGCACGTCGTCGAGGAGGGCACCCCTGTCGTCGACGGCAAGGTGGTCCTCAACGAGGACACGCTCTTCTGAACGATGGCGACGGCACACAAGGCACCAGGGCGGCGCCACCGCGGTCTTCCCGGAAACCATCCCACGGACTCTGCATCGACAACGCGATGGGAATCCCGCGAGGTATGTACGAAATAATCAGCGAAGGGGTTTTTGAATCAAAACGAAATGAACGATCAATCCATGAATATGAACTCAACGATCAAAACGAATCTCTTCGTGGGGGTCTGTGCTTCTGGAAGCAGGCCTGACAGTAGACTGCGCGTCCATCTGTCGGCTTGAAGGGCACTTCCGCCTCGGATCCGCAGTCAGAGCACTTTATCTTGTGCATCTCCCTCGGGCCCGAGTCGTACCTTCTGTTGCCGCCTCCGTACGAGCCATAGCTCATTACTAATCACTCCTTCTGGCGAACGCAGTTAGCGCCCGCCTCGACATTGTCTAGCCAGTCCAACTATTTGTAATGGCGCATTCAACCAATCTATGAGAATGGCGGGTCGAAGCGCCCATATGGCTCAGGACCAGGGGCACCCGGCTGGGGGGACCTCGGCGACGCCGCCGGCACCAGGAAGGGACAAGTAACTCCTAGGCATATCAGGCTTGACGCGGTGGAGACCGCTCAGGGGGACAGGAGATGGATGTCATTCAGCTCGGATGCGGAGTCTGCGGACTGGTCTGCGCAGAGCACATCGCCCAGAACGCGAAGGTCGACCGGCTGGTCCTAGCCGACTCAAGGACGGACGGCGCCTTGGCGCTCAAGGCCAGGCTGGGGATGGACAAGGTGTCCGTCGTCGAGGTGGACGGCAGGGACAGGAAGGCATTGGTCGGCCTCCTCAGGGACGCCGACGTCGTGGTCGCCACAATGCCGTGGCGCATGAACCGCGCCGTCATGGAGGTCGCCTCGGAGACCGGCACGGATTACGTGGACTTCGGTATGCCGTTCGACAGCACCGGCCCGGACTTCGACCGTTACTCGGAGATGTGCAGGAGGGCGGGGATATCCGCCCTCGTCGGCATGGGTGAGGAGCCGGGGATGTCCGACGTCTTCGCGATGCACGCGGCCGCGAAGCTCGACCGGGCGGACGAGGCGCACATATTCGATGGGGACACGGCGACGGTGGAAGGCATGGACATGTTCTCCCTGTGGTCCCCCGTGGACCTGCTAGACGAGACCAGCGTGCCCGCGGCCGTCTTCAGGAACGGCAGGACCGAGTTCATACCACCCCTGAGCGCCAGGCGTGTGTACGACTTCCCGTCCCCCCTCGGCCCGCTGCCAGTGTACAGCACGAACCACGATGAGACCTACTTCATGCCGCTCGGCATCCCGACTTTGAAGGAGGCGTCGTTCAACATCGGCATCGACGACAGGTTCGCCCACGCCGCGGAGATATTCCGAAAGTGGGGGCTGCTGGGAAAGGACTTGGTCGACGTCAAGGGCGTGAAGGTCAGGCCGCTGGACGTCGTGGCGGCGATGCTCCCTCCCCCCTCCGAGTTCGCTGACAAGGTCAAGGGGGACACCTGCTTCGTCGTGAACGTCCTCGGCGTCAAGGACGGCAGGAAGGCCCTCGTCAAGGTGTGGACCGTGCTCTCTCACGAGAGGGCGTACGAGCTCTTCCACACGAACGCCGGGGCATACCTGGTCGGCACGGGTGGGGCGGTCGCCACCGAGATGCTCATCGACGGCCTCGTCAAGGACAAGGGCATCGTGATACCCGAGCAGCTGCCTCCCGACGAGTTCATGAGACGGCTCAGGGAGAAGCACGTGGACATAAAGGAAGAGATGACGACGATATGACCAAGGCGGGGCCGTCCTGACAGGTCAGGCGCCCTTGGGCCGAGGGGACATCGAGTCAGTCAGGTAGTTCATGAACTTCACTATCGACTCGTCGTCGGTCCAGAAAGCGGTCATTCCCTCTCCCTGGGCGTCGTCCGCGTATTCGCTCGCGAACAGCACCGTCTTCCGGTCCGCGCGGACGAACAGCATCTTCGGCTGATCGATGTCGTCCATCTTCATGTGATACTTCGGCCGGACTATCTTCCCATATCGGGACAGCTCCGAGATCATCTCAGGCTCCTGGGTGGCGAACGTTACCTTCACCTTCCTGGACTTGGCCTTCTTCCACACATCCGCGAAGGACAGCATGTGCGCGGAGGTCCCAGCAACCGTGAGTTCCGACATTGCAGAGGCCACGACGTCCACCAACCTCTGCCTTATCCTCGCCTCGCCCCTGATTATCCATATCCGGGCGTCGGAAGCCCCCTTGTGCGGTGCGCCAGCGAGCTCCTCCAGGCCGTCCCTCGCGTCCTTGAGCGCGCCGAGCAACTCTGACTCGATCCTCGACACCGCGACCCTCGGAGGCAGCGCCCTGAACTTCTTCGGCCGGCCAGTGGACGACTCGATTATCCCCATGCGTTCGAGTTTCTCGAGGGTGCCATAGACCGCCGACCTCGGGACTTCTGCGACGGCGTGTATGTCAGCCACGCCCGCATCGCCCAGATGGGTCAACGCGGAGAACACTTTGGCCTCGTACGTGGTCAGCCCAAGGGCTATGAGCCTGTCAATGACATCCTTCCGGGTCATCGTCGAGCCCCCATGTACACATGGAAGGTTGTACTCCGCAAGGGATATATGTTAGTAGTGGTTTGACGGCACTTCTGTTAGTAGGATTATAACAACAATCACGGGAGACGAGGACATGATATTCGAGAAGCTAGCTGACACCGTCGTCCGGCACTTCAAGCTGATACTGGTCATCTGGATAGTCGCGTTGCTGTACATCGCCCCCGCGATCACGAAGGTGGACGAAGTGCTCGTCTACCAGGAATCTGAGATGGTAGAAGGGGACATGGAGTCGCTCGTCGCCCAGGGGATCATAAACGAGCAGTTCCCGGTCGCGCTCGCCAACAGCACGCTCATGATAGTCGTCACCGGGCCCAACATGAGCTCCGAGCTTGTCAGGGACTTCTGCCTTGACCTGGGGGACAGCGCGACTGAGACTGGCGCGCTCGCGTACCTCGAGGACTTCTCGTCCGTCTACTCCGTGTACGAGGGCATGATATACGCAATGGCGTCCGAGCTCGGTCCCGCCTTGGTCGAGACGGAATACCAGGTCAACCTGACCGCATCCCTATTGTACGGGATACCATCGATGTACGTCAGCAACTGGGTATCCACGAATTCCTCACTGAGCATCGTCGAGAGGGACTACATCGCCTATCAGACGACGGTCGCCATGTTGCCGTACATCCTCGAATCCGCCGACGAGGCCACAGCGCTGCTCTCATACCAGTACTTCGGGGCGTTCACCTACGAGTGGAACTCGACGTATGATGACCCCGGCCTCACAGCTGACCCGCAAGCCCGCGCCGAGGCAGCGGTCGACGCTTCAGCCCCCCAGTTGATTGCGGGGCTGCCTTATCCCGATGACCAGAAGGTCATCATGTACGCCATTCTCGCATCGTTCGACCTGACCACGTTCTCCAACCAGACGATCATCCACTCGTTCTCGGTCACCACCGTCGCCTCGATAGCAGGCGTGACGGACCTGGCGTTCATGGAGGACTTGTACGCGCTGGGCCCTGAGTTCACCCCGGAGGAGCTCGCGGGATTCTCCCGTTCCGTCGTCGCTTCAGACACCCTCGATGAGTTGCCGGTCCAGCTGCCTCCCGAATACCTGTCCAGTTTCGTGAGCACCGACGGCACAGCGACCCTGATCATCGCCAGCTTCTCGAAGGACTCGGACTTCGTCCAAGGCGACTCGAAGCCGATCGTGGACAATGTCGATGCCCTCAGGGACATGGTGGCTCAATCGAGCGTACTCCTGACCACGGAGTATGAGACATACGTGACAGGGGACGCCGCGATCACCGCGGACATGGAAGAGTCCATGGGGGACGAACTGTCGCTCATAGAGCCCGTGACCATCATCCTGATCATCGTCCTCATGGGCATATTCTTCCGCTCCGTCGTGGCCCAGTTCCTGCCCCTCGGGGGAGTCATGGTCGCCCTCGGAGTGAGCCAGGCGTTCGTGTTCCTCGTGGGCTCGCTCATCGCTGACATCCA
>JAUPMC010000117.1 GCA_030836605.1 Thermoplasmatota archaeon
GTGAAGCTCGTGGCGGTCGAGCAGGACCCCGGGTTCTGCGCGTTCCTGAGGCGCAGGTTCGGCGACAGGGTCCAACTTATCCAGGCCGACGCCGTGCGCGCGTTCCTGCCGTCGTTCGACAAGGTCGTGTCCAACCTTCCGTACCAGATATCCTCACCGATCACGTTCAAGCTGCTCGACATCGGCTTCGAGTCCGCCGTGCTCATGCTGCAGAAGGAGTTCGCCGAGCGCATGGTCGCGAAGCACGGCACGCCGGAGTACGGCCGCCTTACCGTGGGCGTGTACTACCGGGCCGAGTGCGAGATAGCCATGGGCGTGTCCAAGAGCTCGTTCTGGCCGCAGCCGAAGGTGGAGTCGTGCGTCGTCAAGCTGACGCCGAGGCCGCCCCCGTTCAAGGTCAGGGACGAGCAGGCGTTCTTCAAGGTCACGCAGGCGCTGTTCTCCCACAGGCGCAAGAAGGCGTCCAACTGCCTCGAGACGGACCCCGCGGTGAGGGAGTATGTCACCGTCGGCATGAAGGACGCCCTGAAGTCCCTGCCGTACGCCTCCGAGAGGCCCCAGGAGCTATCGCCCGAGATGATAGGCGAGCTGGCCGACGCGCTCCTCGAGCTCAGCGCTTCTTCGGGAAATACCTCTGGATGATCGCGTCCGCGATCTTCCCGGGGCCGTCGACGAGGACATCACAGGCTGGCACGCCGTACTTCCGCTCGTAGTCCTTGATGTGCTTCTCGACCTCTTCCCTGGTCATGTTCTCGTGGTTGAGCGTGATGCCTATGACATCCGTCTGGGCGAACACCTTGATGAGCTCCATCTCGCGGTCTATCGTGCCGTTCGGGATGTGCAGCTCGTCCGCGTGGTAGCTCCTGTACTTCCTCCCAGGGGCGTGCTGCAGCACGACCGTGTTCGGGGCCGAGGCGTTCACGATGGTCCTCGAGCCGACGACATACGCCGGGTGGCTCAGGGCGCCCTGCCCCTCGACTATGATGACCTTCGGCTTCTCGTTCTTGTACGCCTGCTCGATGGCGTTCTCGAGCTCGCCGACGACGTAGTCCCCCCTGATGGCGTCGAGGGGTATGCCGTACTTCGAGCCCTGGAGCAGGCCGGTCTGGCCGGTCGCGACGAAGGCGGTCTTGACGCCCCTGTCGTTGAGCTCCTTGGTGAGTATGACTGCGGTGGTCCTCTTGCCCGAGGCCGCGTCCGTGCCCAGGACCGGTATCCTGATGCAGTCCATCTTGGCCGCGAGGCCCCTGTAATAGTGCATCTTCTCCAGCGGCGGCTCCTTCCTGATGTCGACTATCTCGACGTCGTGCTTCTTCGCGAGCGGGGCGAACTCCTTGTCGTTCGCGAGCCACTCGTGCAGGCCGGACAGGATGCCCACGCCGGTCTCTATGGCGACCTTCACTGGCCCCCTGAACTCGGGCGGTAGCATGCCGCCGATAGTCGCGACCCCGATGATCATCCACTGGGGCTTCTCCTTGAGCTTCTTGAGCGACTCCTCGACGGACGCGAAGATGGGTACCCCGGTCTTCTTCCCGTCGAGCACCTCGCCCGCGTCCTTCCCAGCCTGTTTGCTGTCCACGACGCCCAGTATCTT
The DNA here is from genome assembly GCA_030836605.1 of Thermoplasmatota archaeon. Taxonomy (GTDB): domain Archaea; phylum Thermoplasmatota; class Thermoplasmata; order UBA10834; family UBA10834; genus UBA9653. Next base: position 1,595 of record JAUPMC010000117.1, read on the forward strand.
GAACCTCAGCGAGTGGCGGATGAGCCCGGCTGCCGTCTTGCCCCTGACCCGGCCGAAACCGTCCTCGCAGAGTATGATCGCGGTCTCCATGCGACCGGCGACTGCATGACCTGTATAAATGCCCTGCCAACCTATCCAATTGGTGGGTGCGCCAGGTGGGTGTCCTGCCACCTTCCCCTGGCCCGGGGGCATCTTTTTCTAGGCATATCGACATTGAGCCCGGGGGACCAGAGTGCTCGTAGGTATAGTAGGTAAACCCAATGTCGGGAAGTCGACCTTCTTCACAGCCCTGACGCTAGCCACGGCCCAGATAGCCGCGTACCCGTTCACGACTATCCAGCCGAACAAGGGCGTGGGCTATGTCCGCAGCCCGTGCCCGCACACCGGTTTCGACAAGCCGTGCAACCCGAACAACTCACTGTGCGAGAACGGGACCAGGTTCGTCCCGATAGAGGTGCTCGACGTGGCGGGGCTCGTGCCCGACGCGCACGCGGGTAGGGGCCTGGGGAACAAGTTCCTGGACGACCTGAGGCAGGCCGACGCGTTCATACACGTCGTCGACGCCAGCGGCGGGACGGACTTCGAGGGCAACCCGGTGGGCGTGGGCACGCACGACCCCACGCTGGACGTCAGCTTCCTAGAGCGGGAGATCACCTACTGGTTGTACGGGATACTCGAGAAGCACTTCTCCAAGATGGCGAAGCAGTCGAAGCTGACCGGGACCAAGCTCGAGAAGATGCTCCACGAGAAGCTCACAGGCCTGTCCATCACGGAGTCACAGATACTCGCGGCCTTCAGGATCGCCTCGATAAAGGAGGAGCCTCCGCTCTGGGGTGAGCAGGAGCTGCTCAAGTACTGCTCTTCCCTGCAGAAGATCAGCAAGCCGATGATCATAGCGGCCAACAAGGCGGACATCGCGCCCCCGGAGAACCTGGAGCGGCTCAAGGCCACCGGATACCCGGTCGTCGCGACGAGCGCGGAGTACGAGCTGGCCCTGAGGCGCGCGTCGAAGGCGAACCTGATCTCGTACATCCCGGGCAGCGGGTCGTTCGAGGTCGCCGACAAGTCCAAGCTGAGCGCGGGCCAGCTCGCGGCCCTGGACAGGATGTCCTCGTGGCTCGCCCAGCACAAGAGCACGGGCGTGCAGGCCATCCTGGAGGATGTCGTGTTCAAGGTGCTCGACCTGATGGTCGTGTACCCCGTCGAGGACGAGCACAAGTGGGCCGACAAGGCGGGCAGGGTCCTGCCGGACGCGTACCTGATGCGCAGGGGGACGAACGCCAAGGACCTCGCGTTCAAGGTCCACACGGACCTCGGGGACAACTTCATCCGGGCGGTGGACGGAAGGACCCACATGGTGATAGGCCACGACCACGTCCTCAAGGACGGGGACGTCATCAAGATAGTCGCGAAGGCATGATCCGGATGGGGCAGTGGGACGTAAGGCTGATAGGGGTTACCTACTCGAAGGGAGGTGGCGACCTCGCGCTCCACCTCTACGGCAAGACGGAGGACGGACGCTCGGTCGCGATAAGGTACACGGGGTTCGAGCCCTACTTCTTCGTGCTCGAGCCGTCGGACGAGGTCATCGGGATACTCGAGGACGACCCGCGGGTCGTCCGGATGGAGGACAAGGAGCTGCTCTTCAAAGGCGAGAGGAAGAGGGCGAAGAGGGTCGTCGTCACATTCCCGTGGCTCGTGCCCGACATCAGGGGCCAGGTCATCCAGAAGGGCACCGTGCTCGCGGCCGACATACCCTTCCACTTCAGGTTCATGTACGACCTGGACCTCGGCTCGTGCGTGCGCGTGTTCGGCGAGGAGTTCGAGGACGCGCGCTACAGGACCGACGTGGTCGTGAGGGCGGAGCGGTTCGAGACCATCAAGCCCTTCAGGCCGACCCTGAGGATACTCAGCTTCGACATCGAGACGAGCCTGAAGGAGCCGAAGATATTCACCATATGCTGCGTCGTCAAGGAAGGCGACAAGGTCGAGAGCAGGGGCTTCGAGGGGGACGAGGCCAAGATGATCAGGGACTTCTCAGAGTACATCATCGAGGCCGACCCCGATGTCATCACGGGCTACAACATCGACGGGTTCGACATACCCCAGATACTGCAGCGGGCCCAGGCCCTGAGAGGGCCCGAGCTGTCCTGGGGCAGGTACCCGGGGACGATCTCGCAGCGCAACAACCGGTTCTGGTGGTGCGAGGGCAGGGTCATCGTGGACGCGTGGTGGGCCGTCAAGAAGGTCTTGAAACCCAAGCAGGAGACGCTGAACGCCGTCTCGAAACTCCTCCTGGGCGAGGAGAAGCACGATGTGGACCCGAAGAAGATGGACGAGGAGTGGGCCACCGACAAGGCCAAGGTCATGAGGTACTGCACCCAGGACGCCCACCTGGCGCTCAGGGTGCTCGAGAAGATAGCGATAATGAACAGGAACATGGACCTCGCCGCCGTGTCGAAGCTCCCCCTGGACGATGTCGTCAACGGGACGACCTCGCAGCTCATAGACTCCATACTCATCAGGCTCGCGGACAGGAACGCCGTGGCCGTGCCCATGACGACCAGGAACTACGAGGACACGGAGACCATCGAGGGCGGGTACGTCCACGACATCAAGTCGGGCCTGCACCACTGGGTCCTCACGCTGGACTTCAGGAGCATGTACCCGAGCACCATCATATCGAAGAACATCTGCTTCACGACGCTCCACCCTGACGGGACGATTGTCTCGCCCACGGGCGCCAGGTTCCTGGACAAGGATGTCAGGGTCGGCCTCCTGCCAGGCATACTCGAGGACCTCATGAGGGAGCGGGCCGCGACCAAGAAGGCGATGAGGGAGGCGAAGACCCCTGACGAGGCGGATTACTTCAACGGCCTCCAGGAGGCCATCAAGATACTCATGAACTCGTTCTACGGGGTGCTCGCGTCCTCGTTCTACAGGTTCACGGACCCGAGGATAGGCGCGAGCATCACCGCGTTCGCGAGGGAGGCGACCAAGGACCTCATCAAGAAGCTCGAGTCGGAGGGCCTCGAGGTCATCTACTCCGACACCGACTCCGTCTTCTTCCTGTCCCCGCACAAGGAGTTGGACGCCTCCATCACGTTCGGCCAGCAGATCGCGGAGCGGTTCTCGAAGGGCGGCATGGTCCTGGAGTTCGAGAAGATCATGGAGCCGTTCTTCTCGCACGGGATGAAGAAGAGATATGTCGGCCGCATGGTCTGGCCCAGGAAGGAGCTCGTCGTCCGGGGCTACGAGATGCGCAGGACGGACTCGTTCGACCTCCAGAGCGAGACCCTCCAGACGGTGTTCGAGAAGGTCCTGGACGGTGACAACGAGGGTGCGGTGGCCTACACCCGGAAGGTCATAGACGACCTCCTGGCAGGCAACGTCGACGCCTCGAGGCTCGTCATATCCCGCACGGTCAGGGACTTCGACGCGTACAAGGCGAGCGACCGCATGGTCAACGTCAGGGCGGCGAAGAAGCTCCAGGAGATGGGGTACGAGTTCCAGCCGGGGATGAAGGTCTCGTGGGTCGTCATCGACGGGAGGAAGTCCCCGAACGAGGTCGAGCCCTGGGTCCAGGGGAGGGAGTTCACCGCCCGCCCGGACTACAAGTACTACGCGACGAGGCTCTCCGCCACGGTCTCGAGGGTGACCGACTCCTTCGGGTGGGACCAGAAGTCACTCGTGAGCGGGGCGCAGCAGGTCACGTTCAAGGACAACGACTTCGAGAACAAGCGGGCGGCCAAGGCCGCGGCCCAGCCGAAGAAGACCGACAAGAAGCTCAAACTGGACGATTTCATGTGACGCGGGGCTCAACACGTTTAAATAGCCCTATCCTTTTGTTCCGACCCGCAGCGGCGAGACCACCTCGGTCTCGCACGGGAATGTGCGCCTGAGGGCGTGAACCCTGAACGGCTGGATGTGACACGATGGCAGAAGAGGTCAAGTCAGCTCCCAAGAAGGAGCGCAAGGTCAAGGCGCCCGCTGAGGCGCCTGCAGCCGCCCCGGCGACCGCGCCCGCAGGCGCGGCCGAGGCGAAGAAGGGCGGCCCCGCCAAGGGCATGTACCATTATATTGGCGAGGCCTGGAAGGACATCGACAGCGACGAGATGAAGCACCTGATGTGGCAGCGCATGGTCGACTGGAGGAAGGAAGGCACCTTCGTCCGCGTCGAGAGGCCACTGAGGCTCGACAAGGCGCGCCAGCTCGGCTACAAGGCCAAGCAGGGCATCGTCATCGTCCGGGCGAAGGTCAGGAAGGGCGGCCTGAGAAAGCACAGGATCAGGAAGGGCCGCAAGCCCAAGAGGAAGGGTATACTCAAGATCACCATGAAGAAGAACATCCAGAGGATAGCCGAGGAGAGGACCTCCAAGAAGTACCCGAACCTCGAGGTACTCGCGTCCTACTGGGTGGGCGAGGACGGCAGGCACAAGTGGTTCGAGGTCATACTCGTGGACGTGAACCACCCCGTGATCAAGGCCGACCCGAGGCTCAACTGGATCTGCAGCACGAAGCACACGCACAGGGCCATCAGGGGCCTGACGCCGGCCGGCAAGAAGGGCAGGGGCCTCGTCAGGACCAGGGGCATGGGTGCGGAGAAGGTCAGGCCTTCGCTGCGGGCTCACAAGAGGATGGGCACCTAGGCCAGTATCCTCTCGAGCAGCCTCCGGACGTCTTCCAGGGCCATACCTATGAGTGGATGGAACACCGGGAGGTCTCCCTTCAGGATGGCGCCTCGCTCCAGGTCCTCGACCCCCCACTCCAGGACGACACCCTCGCAGTCCATGTACTTGGCCTGCGCGAACAGGTCACCCTCGGGGCGCACGACCTTCAGGTCGGGGTTCCAGGATGACAGGGGCGCGGGGAGCGCCACGTCCTCCGACGCGACGAGTACGTTGCACCCTCTCTTCATGAGGAGCCAAGAGGCCACGATCCCCCGCTCGGACCCGACGACGGACAGCACCTTGCCCTGGGTGCCCTTCGGCATGCCACCGGGGCCGCGCATGACCGAGCTGTACAGGTAGGCGTCCCTCTCGCGGACCTCCACGAACACCTCCGCGTCCGGCTCGTCCAGGTCGACCGTGAGCCCGAGGTCCTTGTGCGAGTCCAGTATCACCGACCCCAGCTCCCTCGCGAGCGTCTGGCTGGTGTACGGGTGGTTCCCAGTTCTCCTCGTCCGGACCGCGAAGCTCGCGCCTTTGAAGACGAGCGGCCTTGAGAACTCCTTGACCGCCTCGCCGAGCCCCGAGAGCTCGCTCGTGACCTTCTCGACCGGGCTGAAGGACACGACACCGAAGGTCCTGGAGAGGAGCTCGCAGCTCCTGCGCCAGTCGTCCGAGTCCACGAACAGCCTCCCACGGAGGGAGGATGTGACGCAGCCCACTCCCGCCAGCAGGTGCTTCCTGCGGATGTCCTGCACCAGCGCCTGCTCGAACCTCCTGCGTACGCTCTCGCTCTTGAGCCCGAGCTCGCCATACCTGATGAGGAGTGTCGGCATGTGCCTGGGCTAACCCCCTGGGGGCGAATAAACATTTCACTCGGAGCACGACTTCAGAAGGAAAATCTAATTAGGCGTTGAGCATTCACGCTTAACGTAGCCGTGAGAGGGGTAAGTTGAACACTGAGCAAAAGAGCAAGGTTTCTTTGAAAAGAGTTGTGGACCCCCCAGGACCGAAGGCAAAGGCGATAGTCGAGAGAGACAAGAAGTTCCTCTCGCCCTACAACAGGCCCTACTACTACCCGTTCGTGGTGGAGAAGGGCAAGGGCTGCATCATAGAGGACATCGACGGCAACGAGTATGTCGACTTCAACTCGGGTCTCGGGGCGATGAACGTCGGGCACTGCCATCCTGAGGTGGTCAAGGCTATAGCGAAGCAGTCCGAGCGGCTGCTGCACTACAGCTACACTGACTTCTACTACAGGCACGCGGTGGAGCTCGCGGAGAAGCTGAACGAGATCACGCCCGGCGACTATACGAAGAAGGTGTTCTTCAGCGGTTCCGGGGCGGAGAGCATCGAGGCCTTCGCGAAGGTCTCGAGGTGGCACTCGAAGCGGCCCCTGTTCCTGGCGTACACCGGCGCCTTCCACGGCCGGAGCATGGGCGCGCTGAGCTTCACGGCCAGCTCGATCGTGCAGAAGGCCAGGTACTTCCCGACGATGCCTGGGGTGTACCATGTGCCCTTCGCGTACTGCTACCGGTGCCCATACAAGCAGACCCTCCCTGACTGCAACTACTGGTGCGTGGACTTCATCGAGGACTTCGTCCTCAAGAAGTACGTGCCTCCGCAGGAGGTCGCGGCATCGCTCATAGAGACGATACAGGGCGAGGGCGGCTATGTCGTCCCGCCGCCCGAGTACCACAAGCGCCTGAAGAAGCTGTACGACAAGTACGGCATCCTGTTCGGCGTGGACGAGGTCCAGTGCGGCATGGGCAGGACCGGGAAGTGGTGGGCGATCGAGCACTTCGGGGTCGTGCCTGACATCATATGCAGCTCCAAGGCCCTCGGGGGCGGGATATCCCTGGGCGCGACCATCGGCCGCGCGGAGATATTCGACTGGGACGCCGGGTCCCACTGCACGACGCTCGGGGGCACCCCGGTCGCGTGCGAGGCCTCGCTGGCGACCATCAGGGTCATCGAGAAGGAGAAGCTGATGGAGAACGCCACGAGGATCGGCGACCACATAATGAAGCGGATGAGGGAGGTCATGGAGACCTCCGACATCGTGGGCGATGTCAGGGGCAAAGGCCTCATGATCGGCGTCGAGATCATCAAGGACAAGAAGTCGAAGGCGAAGTTCGGCGTCGGCGCGCACGACATCATCCACAAGGCCTGGAAGAAGGGCGTCGTGGCCATAGGCGCGGGCGAGAACTGCTTCAGGATTGCACCCCCGCTCGTGATCACGAAGGACCAGGCCGACTTCGGCGTCGATGTGCTCACCGAGTGCATCAAGGAGGTCGAGAAGGAGCGGTGAGCCGCCGGGCGTCCGGCGGACTCGCCTCCCGAAACCCCTTCATATCGACATATCGGGAGTCAGGAGTCTGATATCATGAACTACAGCAAGAAATGGAAGCTCAAGGGGCCGAAGATCGTGGTGGAGCCGCCAGGCCCCAAGTCGAAGAAGATATTGGCTCGGAAGGAGAAGTGCGTCACTGACGGCATCAGGATCGGGCTGCCGACCGCACTCGATGTCGCTGAGGGTCCGTTCATGAGGGACGTCGACGGGAACGTGTTCCTCGACTTCACCGCGGGCATAGGCGTGCACAACTGCGGCCACAGGCCGGAGGCCATGGTCAAGGCGTGCAAGGACCAGCTGGACAAGTTCATCCACATATGCGTGATGGTGTCCCCTTACGAGTCGTACATCAAGCTGGCCGAGGAGATGGCCAAGATATGCCCCGGCAAGCTGGAGAAGAGCATATTCCTGAACAGCGGGTCCGAGGCGATAGAGAACGCCCTCAAGATCGCGAGGTCGTACACCAAGAAGAAGTGGATAGTGTCGTACAGGACCTCGTTCCACGGAAGGACGTTCATGGACATCTCCCTCACGGGCAAGGAGAAGCCCTACAGGGACGGGTTCCACCCGCTGGTGCCATATGTGCAGCACGTGGACTTCGCGTACTGTTACAGGTGCCCCCTGGGACTGTCGCACCCGTCCTGCAACCTCGCGTGCGCGGACACGATTCGCACAGTAATCGAGACGGCGCCGCTCGCCGGGGACGTGTGCGCGTTCGTCATCGAGCCGGTCGAGGGCGAGGGCGGCTTCATCAACCCGCCCCCGGGATACTGGGAGAAGATACGGAAGATCTGCGACGACAACGACATCGTCTTCATAGACGACGAGGTCCAGACGGGCTTCGGCAGGACCGGCAAGATGTTCGCGATCGAGAACTGGAAGGTCGAGCCGGACATCATCGTCTCCGGGAAGGGCCTATCCCTGGGCATGCCCCTGGGAGGCGTCACGGGCAAGGCGAAGATCATGGCCACGCCCCCGCCCGCGAGCCTGGGCGGGACCTTCGGAGGCAACCCCGTGTGCTGCGCCGGCGCGCTCGAGTCCATCAAGATGACCAAGAAGGTGCTCTCGAACACGAAGATGATCAACAAGGTCGAGACGAAGCGCCTGAACGAGTGGAAGGCGAAGTACGAGGTCGTGGGGGACGTCCGGGGCCTCGGCGCGATGATGGGCATGGAGCTGGTCAAGACGAAGGCCGGGAAGGAGCCGGCGACGGAGCTGGCGAGGGCCGTACAGCTGGCGTGCTTCAAGAAGGGCCTGTACATACTCACCGCGGGCGCGTACGGGAACGTGGTGAGGCTGCACCCGCCGCTGAACATCGACCAGAAGCTGCTCGTGAAGGGCCTGGACATACTCGAGTCCGCGCTCGCCGAGGAGTCGAAGAAGGCCGGGCTCATCTAGGCGCCCGGGCCTCAAACACCTTCCTCAAACCGCTTCCTTGTTTTCACATCGCCATCTCCCGCGCGCGGCGTGGCCAGACGGACCAAAACGTATATACACACGGAGCACATTTGGGCAAAACTGGGCCTTATCCGTAGAATGTATCCGCGGAATCAAGGCCCGGAGTCGAACGTATTCCTAACTCCGGATTGAAATGTTGACGGGAGTGCGTCGCGCCAGGCGGACCCGTGCGAGGGGGAGAGCGAACCCACCGGCGCGCCAGATAGACGGGCTCGACTCGTACACGGTTGGATTGGTCTGAACGACCAAGAGGAATCGATAGGATGGCTGTGCTGGACCCAGTGAGCAGGAACTATGGCAGGTTGAAGAACTACGTGAACGGGGAGTGGGTCGACTCTGGATCGTCCAAGGCCCTCGAAGTGAGGGACCCCGCGACCACGGATGTGATCGCCCAGGTGCCCCTCTCGACGAAGGAGGAGACCAAGGCGGCGATCGAGACCGCGCAGGAGGCGTGGTGGAGCTGGAGGGAGACGGCGCCTGGCGACAGGACCCGGTGCTTCTTCAAGCTCAAGACGATCATGGAGCGCGAGTACGAGAACATCGCGAGGATCATATCGCAGGAGCAGGGCAAGACGATCGACGACGCCCGCGGGGAGACCCGGAGGTGCATAGACAACGTCGATGTCGCCGCTGGCATCACGTCGCTCCAGATGGGGTACAACCTCGAGGACGGCGCTGCGTCCAACATAGACGAGGAGGTCATCGTATCGCCCCTGGGCGTGTTCGCGGCCGTGTGCCCGTTCAACTTCCCCGGGATGGTCCCGTTCTGGTTCTGGCCGTACGCGGTCGCCACGGGCAACATGTTCATCGTGAAGCCGTCGGAGCAGGTGCCCATCACGACCCAGTACATGTTCAAGCTGATAGACCAGGCCGGCTTCCCGCCGGGCGTGATCAACCTCGTCAACGGCAGGGAGGACGCGGTCAACACGTTCTTCGACCACAAGGACATCAAGGGGATATCGTTCGTCGGCTCGACCCCGGTGGCGAAGTGGATATACAAGACCGCGGGCGAGAAGGGCAAGAAGGTCCAGGCCCAGGGAGGGGCCAAGAACTCGCTCGTCGTCATGCCCGACGCGGTCCTCGACAAGACGGTCAACAACATGCTCGCGTCGTTCTACGGGTGCGCTGGCCAGAGGTGCCTCGCAGGCTCGAACATGATCGCGATAGGCGATGTGGCCGAGCCGCTCCTGAAGAAGTGGCTCGACGCGTCGAGGAACCTGAAGGTCGGCTGCGGCCTCGACGAGGCCTCTCAGATGGGCCCGGTCATCTCGGCCGCGGCGAAGGAGAAGGTCCTCGGGTACATCCAGAAGGGCGTGGACGAAGGGGCGAAGCTGCTCCTGGACGGCAGGGGCATCAAGGTCCCGGGCTTCGAGAAGGGGCACTTCATCGGGCCGACGGTGTTCGACGACGTGACGCCTGACATGACCATCGCGAAGGAGGAGATCTTCGGGCCGGTCGTGTGCTTCCACCGGATGAAGAACCTCGACGAGGCGATCGAGTTCATACACCAGAGCCCGTTCGGGAACGCGTCCTCGATATACACCCAGAGCGGCAAGCTGGCCCGCGAGTTCCGATACAGATGTCAGGTCGGGAACGTCGGAATCAACGTCGGCTTGGTCGCGGCGATGGCCTACTTCCCGTTCGCGGGGTACAAAGATTCGTTCTTCGGGGACCTCCACGGTCAGGGTCAGGACGCAGTAAAGTTCTTTTCGGACAGGTAGGTTGTCATCTCTCGGTGGTTCTGATGGTTGTGTGCGATTTCCCGGAGTGCAATTCGTTCGGTTCGGTTATCAGGTTCGCTCTGGAGCTGGA
>JAUPMC010000118.1 GCA_030836605.1 Thermoplasmatota archaeon
AGATGAGATACCTGATGAACAGGACCGTCGAGGGCAGCCTCGCCGTGTTCGGCGCGACTTTCGTCTCTGTGCTCGTGCTCAACTGGTTCTACTTCGACCTTGTCGGATACGCGAGCGGGGGCGCCCCTGACATGCTCCTATTGTTCGCGGCGTCCGTCGCCGGGATAGTGGCCTGCTTGGAGGCGATAACCCCGGGGAAGATTGACAACCTGGTCATACCGTTGTTCGTGGGTGGATACCTCCACATGCTGGGGGTGTGACCACGAGACGGCTCGTGGTCGTGGACGGACTCGACGGGTGCGGCAAGGACACCCACGCGAATAGGATGAGACAGCTCATGGAGGCCGACGGACAGCGGGTGGTCATGGTCTCGCACCCGTCGGACAGGTTGTTCGGCGTACTGTCCAAACGGGCGCTCGAGGGCTCCGGACATGTCTCGAGGGCACTGGCGACCATCTTCTACACGCTCGATGTCCTGGGGTCCGTCGCGAGGTTCAACAGGTCCAGGGACGGGACGCACATATTCGTCAGGTATCTGCTGGGCACGGCTTACCTCCCCCGGAGACTCGCGCCGACGGGCTACAGACTATTCAGGAAGCTCCTCCCGTTCCCGGATATCGCCATCTTCATAGACATCGAGCCCTCGGTCGCCCTGAGACGCATTGAACAGAGGGACCACAAGCGCGAGATGTTCGAGACGATGGAGAAGCTCCAGTCGGTCCGCGAGATCGCCAAGGCCCTGACCATGGACGAGTGGGTGGTCGTCGACAACAGCGAGGACGGGGAGGGCCCGTTCGTGAAGGCCCGAGATGTGCTCGTGGAGAGCGGCCTGCTCGACGCGCGAGCGGTCGTCAGCCCTTCGACCCCTTGAACGCCTTGGATTCCTCGCGGAGCCGGCACTTGTCACATTCCTTGTCGCATGGTTCGACGTGGATGACCGTCGTTGTGCGCGGGAGCACGGCTTTGATGTCCTCCTCCAGGTGCTCGGCGAGGTCGTGACTCTCCTCCACGCTCAGGTTGGACGGGACGGTCAGGTGCAGGTCTATCTGCCTCTCTGACCCGGTCTTCCTCGCCCTGAGCTTGTGGAAGTTCACATACTCATTCGAGTGCTCGTTCATTATCCGCTCTATCTCCTTGATCTCCGAATCAGGGAGCGAGGCGTCCAAGAGCCCGTGGGACGAGCGCGTCGTGATCTCATATGCCGCATGTATGATGAACACGGCGACGAAGAGCGCTATGACCGGGTCGATGACCCTCCACCCTGTCACCATCATGATCCCGAGCGCGACGAACACACCAACTGACGTCCAGACATCCGTCTTCAGATGTAGCGCATCGGCCTCCAGGGCGAGGGAATCCGTCCTCTTCGCCACGTCCATGAGCTTCCTGGAGACGAAGACGTTCAGGACGATGGAGAGGCCCATCACGACCATACCACCGATTAGGAACTCCACCTCCATCGGGTCGAACAGGCGCTTGCTCGCCTCGTAAATAATGACAGCGGCGGCGACGAGGATGAGTGCCCCCTCGATCATCCCCGACATGTTCTCGAACTTGCCGTGGCCGAACCGGTGGTCCGAGTCGGCGGGCTCAGCGGACCGCTTGACGGAGAACCTCGCGATCATCGCCGCGATGAGGTCTATGCTCGAGTGAAGCGCCTCGGAGATCACCGCCACTGACATCATCATGATGCCAGCGATGAGTTTCGCCACCACCAGCACCGTGTTAGAATAGACCGAGAGCTTGGCTACGGCGATCTTCTCACTGGCCGCGTCCATGCGCCCAACGATTGCCTGGCGGATACTTAGGTTTTTTCAGGGTAGACGGATTCTGGTCGAAATACGAAAACCTTATCCCACGGCATCATTATTGAGCCCAGAACCCGTGCGAGGGTTGAACATGACCGATGGTACCCCCCGTCATCTCGAGAACCTCACTGTCAACAGACTGAAGCGCGTCGCCCAGCGCTACAAGGTGGATGTCAGCGCCTGCAAGCAGAAAAAGGACTTCGTGAGCCGACTAGCCGCCGCGGAGATCACGGAAGCCCAAGCGTTGGAGGCGTTACAGGCCGGGGGACCGACTCACAAGGGCGAGCTAGAGACCGCGGACATTAGACGAGACGTCGAGGAGATCGCGGACAAGCCCTACAAGGGAGGGGTGCTCCCGTCACAGGAGGACGAGGAGGTCGAGAGGAACATCGACCGGGTGCTCCTGGCGAGGCCGTCGTTCTTTGAGATCGACTCGAGGGTCGAGACCGCCTGGAACCACATGATAATGGCGGACTACCACGAGGCCCTCAGGACGAACGCGGACGCGAGGTCCAAGATGCTCGACAGGTTCAGCTCGTTCCAGATATTCTCCTGCGCCCTCTCCATACGGGCCGCGGAAAGCATCGTCACCAGCCTAGGGGACGCCCGTGGCAGGGTGGACCCGGGCATCAAGACGGCCCTGGCGGAGGCCAAGCGCGCGTTCGTGGACGGCAACCCGAAACACCGGGAGCAGACCCTGGAGGAGCTCGAGAGGCTCACTTCGAAGGCCTACGCGGCCTTCTTCGAGGGGAGCACACAGGCCGAGACGGAGCTGAGGACTCTCCTCTCGGACTACGAATCTTTCGGCACGCAGACCCAGGAGCCGAAACGACTCCTGGAGATAGCCGAGCAGGCGAGGCAGTCGTTCAACGTGGCAGAGTACTCGAGGCTGCTCGAGGACGCGAAGCAGGCGGCGACCAGCGCAAAGACCGCCAGGACGACCGCCATCGAGGACTCGTTCGGGATCGTCAGGTCCGCCATGCACGAGGCGCGCGAGCTGGGCGCAGTGCTCGCCGTCGGGGACGCTGAACTGGCCGCCGCGAGGGATGCCTTTGACAACCAGGCGTTCAAGAGGGCCATCGACCTACTCTCGTCGATAGAGTCCGCCGCAGACCGCGCCCATCTCGAGAAGATCAAGGACGCGGATGTCAGGCAGAGACAGTCCGCCAAGGTGTCAGAAGAGATCGTGGGTCTCGAGAGGACGCTCCAGGAGGCCGCCTCGTACGGGATGGACGTGCAAGACGGACTGCTGTTCGTGTCCAAGGCGAGGAGCGCGTTCGTCAACAGGGACCTCATCACGGCGGCCAAGCTCACCCGTCATCTAAAGGAGAAGTCCGCTCCGATACATGTCGAACTCGACAAGCAGAGGATAGAGCGAGGCGTCGCCAAGAAGGTCGAGGAGGCCCGGTGTGGCAAGTGCGGGAAGGAGACACTCTACTCGTTCCCGGGAGACGTGAGGAAATGCGTCGAATGCGGGCACACCTTCTCGATGACCGTGCAGCCGAGGCCCGTCACGATGACGCCACTCGAGAAACCCGTCACGAGCTCTGACAGGAACGACTCGAAGACCAGCCCCGCCGAGGCGGAGGCGACGCGCAGGAGAAGACTCTTGTCGCGATGATACAGTGACGCGACGGCGACGGGCTGAGAGGTCAACGCGGCTTGTTGTTCGCGGCCCGTTCCTTCGCGAGCCCCCTGATTATGTCCCCGCGGGTGACGATACCGACGAGCCTCTTGCTCTCGACTACCGGGAGTCGCTGTATCTTCCGATCCACCATCAGGACGATGGCCTCGTTCAAGGTGATGTCTGGCGGGATGGTCACCACATCCTTGGACATGACCTCCTTGACCGGGGTGTTCCCTATCTCCTCGTAGGCCTCGATGATCTCCCTCTGGGTGACCTCCTCCTGGAAGGCGATACCGAGGGACGAGATTGACGGGAAGACGAGCCTCATGTCATTCTTGGTGGTCTTGATCGACCTGAGCACATCGAGCTCGCTGAACACACCCACGACCGCGCCGTTCTCGACGACGGGGACGCCCGACACATTGAGCTCCGCAAGCATGGCGGCAGCATCCTTGACCAGCGTCTCCGGGGGGATGCTCTTGACCGGCGAGCTCATGATTTCTCTGACCTTCACCATCGTACCGGCTCGCCCATCCGCAGGAAAGCTATTAAATCCTTTCTTCCAGTTCACTTGGCCTGAAAACCCAGAGGACGGGGGAGACGATGAAGCGCACCAAACTCAAGCCCATATCCGACATGGAATTGTCGGGTGACATGAGCGTCCGTGAGCTTAGCTCGCAGATGCTCTCATCCGGAGGATTCACCGCCAAGAAGCTCGGCCT
>JAUPMC010000010.1 GCA_030836605.1 Thermoplasmatota archaeon
AGACCAAGGGGCTGAGGACCCTCGACTTCGGGAAGCGCCTCCTGGACTACGGGTTCCACGCGCCTACCGTCTACTTCCCCCTGATAGTGGAGGAGGCGATCATGATAGAGCCCACCGAGACCGAGTCCAGGGACACCCTCGACGCGTTCGTCGCGGCCTGCAGGCAGATCCTGGCCGAGGACCCGGAGACGGTCAAGTCCGCCCCGCACAACACGTCGGTGAGGAGGCTCGACGAGGCGAGGGCCGCGCGGGACATGATATTCAGCTGGAGGGCCTACGAGAAGAAGGCGGCCAAGGAGCTGTCCGGGAAGGCCTAGTCCCGCTTGAACCGGGCGCAGATGAGCGTCCTGGTCCCCGTGATGCCGGCTATCGTCCTGATCTTGGCGAGTATGATGTCGCACATGCGGTCGTAGTCCGCCGCCTCGATCCGGGCGATCATGTCCCACTGACCGAAGAGCTGGTGCACCTCGCCGATCTCCGGGAGCTTGCGCATCTGCTCGAGCACCTTGGACTCCTTCCCGGTCGCGGTCGTGATCAGCACATACCCAGTCGCCAGAGCTGCCACCTGAGAAGGGTCTAATGGTCGAATGCATACTTATAACCTATCGGGAATGTCCACCGATGTACATTCTCGGACAGTCCTGGACATCGGAAAAGGGGCTGAGAAGTGAGCCCGGGAGGCGGCGTTCCCGGGCGCCCCCCTACGAACCTTATATACGGTTTCGATGATTGAACTCCGTCGGACATGGCAGGCCTGGTCGTCCTCGAGGGAATAGACGGGTGCGGCAAATCGACCGTCGCGAAGGAGGTAGCCCGCAGGCTGGGGGACAGGGCGGTCCTCACGCGCGAGCCCACGGACTCCTGGATCGGCAGGGCGGTGAAGGACGGTGACGGGAAGGAGGTCAGCCCCTACACGGACGCCCTTCTCTTCATGGCGGACAGGGCCCAGCACACGCTCGAGATGGCCGACCTGGTCAGGAGTGGGAAGCTCGTGGTCTGCGACAGGTACTACCACTCGACCGTGGCGTACCAGACCGCGTCCCTGAGGCGCAAGGGCCTGGGGGACAACTTCGCCTGGCTCCTGGACGCCAACTTGCGCATATCCATCAGGCCCGACATCACGTTCCTGCTCGCGCTCCCGCCCGAGAGGATGCCCGAGCGCATATCCGAGAGGGCGGAGAGGTCGAGGTTCGAGAAGCTCGACTTCCTGAGGGAAGTCGACCAGATCTACCGCAGGCTCGCGGGGTCGGACGACACCATCGTGCTGATAGACGCGACGCTGCCCGTGGACGAGGTCGTCGAGCGGGTACTACGGGCCGTCGCGGAGGCGAACATTTAATACCGGGCGCGGGCTCGGAAGTGATGACATGCACCCAGCGGACCACATAAGGGGCGCCAAGAGCGACAAGCTCAAGGGGCGCAAGATAGTCCTCGGAGTCACGGGCAGCATAGCCGCCGTCGAGTGCGTGAAGCTCATCAGGGAGCTCATAAGGCACGGCGCGGAGGTGCATGTCGTGATGTCCAAGGACGCCCAGACGATAGTGCACCCCTACGCGCTCGAGTTCGCGTCCGGGAGGCCGGTCACGACGGAGATAGACGGGCGCGTCCAGCACGTGTCCTTCTGCGGCGACGTCCCGGACAAGGCGGACCTGCTCCTGATAGCGCCGGCGACCGCGAACACGATCTCGAAGGTCGCGTGCGGCATCGACGACACCACGGTCACGACCTTCGCGACGACGGCGCTGGGGACCGGCATACCAGTCATAGTCGTGCCAGCGATGCACGGCACCATGATCAGGCACAAGGCGGTCACGGACAACATCGAGCGGCTGAGGGGGCTGGGGGTACACGTCCTCGAGCCGCGGATGGAGGAGTCGAAGGCTAAGATGCCCGACATCGACCACATCGTCTCGAGCGTGATCCAGGCGGTCGGCAAGAACGACCTCAAGGGCAAGAGGGTGCTCGTCATAGCGGGCGCCACCGAGGAGCCCATCGACGACATCAGGGTCGTCACCAACAGGAGCTCGGGCGAGACGGGGGTCGAGACGGCGAGGGCCGCGTACGAGAGGGGCGCCGACGTCGACCTCTGGATGGGTAGGTGCGATGTCGATGTGCCGAGCTTCCTCAGGACGACCAGGTACTCGACCTTCAAGGAGCTCGCGGCGCTGGTGCAGAGGCTGGACCACGACGTGGTCTTCTTCCCCGCCGCGGTGTCCGACTATTCCCCCGTGAAGACCGACGGCAAGATGCCCTCGGACAAGGACTCGATCACAGTCACGCTCAAGAGGAACCCGAAGCTCATAGACCACATCAAGGCCAAGGTCGTCGTCGGGTTCAAGGCCCAGGCGAGGATGGACGAGGAGGCGCTGGTCTCCGAGGCGAAGCGCCTCCTGGAGAGGTCCAAGTGCTCGCTCGTGGTCGCGAACAAGATAGAGGACGTCCACAGGGGCAGGACCAAGGTGGCCGTCGTCGTCGGCGGCGGACACCCGCACAACCTCGAAGGCACGAAGGCCCAGGTAGCCGACATGATCCTGGACATCGTCGCAAGGATTCTGTGATACCCGTGATGAAGGCGAAGGCGTTCAGCCCAGGCCATGTGACCGGGTTCTTCGAGATACACGCGCACGAGGACCTCCTCTCGGCGGGCTCCAGGGGCGCGGGGATGTGCCTCTCGCTCGGCGCCTCGTCCGAGGTCATGCTCGTGCCCGCGACGAAGCAGTCCATCAAGGTCACGATCAACGGCAAGAGCAGCAAGGCCGAGGTCACGAAGCGCGCGATCACGCACCTCATCGGGGACAAGGGCTACAGGGTCGAGGTGACGACCGACCTCGAGCTGCCCGTGAGCCAGGGGTTCGGCATGAGCGCCGCGGGGTCGCTGTCGGCCGCCATGGCGGCGGCCATACTGCTCGGCAAGGAGAGACAGGAGGCCTACGAGGCCGCGCACAAGGCGGATGTGGAGTCGGGGTGCGGCCTCGGGGACGTCTCCGCGATACACAGAGGGGGCATCACGCTCAGGAGGAGGGCCGGCCTGCCCCCGGTCGGAGAGGTCGTCAGGATACAGGGCGAGCCCGAGGTCGTGCTCGCCATCGTCGGCAGGAGGCTCCTGACGAAGGAGATCCTGAAGGACGAGGCGAAGAGGAGGGAGATCAACGACAAGGGCGGGTACCTGGTCGACAGCCTCGTCAAGCAGCCGTCCCTCGAGAGGCTCATGACCAACTCGAGGATATTCGCGCTCGAGACCGGGCTCGCGACGAAACGCATCGCGAGGGCGATAGACACCGCGTCCATGTACGGCCAGGCGAGCATGTCCATGCTCGGCAGCTCGGTCTTCGCCATCGGGGACACCCAGAGGCTGAAGGAAGCGCTCTCCGGCCTGGGCGAGGTCCTCGTCTGCAAGGTGGACGCCGTCGGCCCGAGGATAGTGTACGCGGTCCCCGACAGCTCAGTCGTACAGGGTGAATAGCCGGTCGTCGGCGCCGACGTCGAACAGACCGATCCTGACGCCGCAGTCCAGCCACCCGTGCGCGTAGTTCACGCACGCGAACGCGTTGACGAGGTCGCCTTTGCGAGCGAAGTCCCGGGCGTCGTCGAAGTACGCCTTCGCCATCCCGAGGAAGTCGTCGGCCATGCGCCGGTTGAACGAGCGCTCGGGCGCGGCCATGCGCACCTTGGACAGCGCCTCTGAGGTGATCGCCAGGTACTTCTCGACGCGTTCCTCGCTCAGCACCGCCTCAGCGCACATCTCACATCCTTCTCGAAGGAACGACCTCGACGCTCTCGCCGCCGTGCTGGGACTCCCTCGGCCTTATCTCGACGAACAAGGGCATGGACGCGCCGCCGCCCGTGATGATCGCCGTGCCTATGGGCAGCCGCTGTATCTCCTCCTCCATGCCGTCGGTCAGGCCCTCGATTGAGGACGCTATCGCCTTGAGGTCGTTGGGGTTGGTGACCTTGAGGATGATCTGCGTGTTGCACTGGCTCAGCACGTTCTTGTCCACCTTCGCCGCCCTCTGCGTGATGACCATGAGGCCGAGGCCGAACTTCCTGCCCTCGGACGCGATGGTCCTGAAGACCTTGGAGCACAGGGCCGTGCCCTGCTGCGGACAGAAGTTGTGCGCTTCCTCGACCACCAGCATCAATGGGGGGATCTTGTCGACCTTGCGCAGCTCGAAGAGCGCGTTGCCGATCCTGTTCACGATCAGCTCCTGGATGTCCTGGGGAGTGCCCTTGAGGTTGATGATGGTCGTCCTGCCCTTCTGGATGAGCTCGTCTATCTTCGTCCCCTGCTCGGCGAACACGTCTATCTCGTTCAGGTACTCGAGCTCGGTGATCAACCCGGCGCTGGACGGCTCGGCGTTCGCCTCGATGACCGCGACGATGTCCTTGAGCGAGTAGCTCCCCTTGGTCTCCCTCAGGGCGTCTATCGCCTTCCTCAGCATCGTGAGGTACGACCGCACGTTCTTGATGTTGGTGAGGCTCAGTATCTCCCTCGCGTCGAGGTTGAATAGCGTGAACTTCAGGGGCTTCGCGCCCTTGTTCGCGTTCGTGTCGGTCGCGAACTCCACGATCTTGTCCTCGTAGCCCTTGGGGGTCACGCCGAAGTCGCGCGTCGTCTTCTTCACGACCCCTTTGCGCTTCATCGTGCAGTACTCGCCGTGAGGGTCGATGATGCAGACCGTGACCTTGTGCTTCATCAGCTCCTCGACGATCGCGCCGGAGCAGTACGACTTCCCTCCGCCGGTCTTGCTCAGGATGCACACATGCTTCTGGACGAGCAGGTTGATGTCCAGCTCGACCCTGACGTCGTGGCCCGAGAGCAGGCCTACGTACGCCCCCGCGTCGGAGTGCTCGATGATGCCGACGACCTCCTTGATGATCTCCTCGTCGGCCCTGTGCACGACCTCCCCCGCCCTGAGGGGTGTCCTGGGCACCTGGAGCAGGTGCCTGTCGTCCCTGTATCCGATGATGGAGACTATCGCCAGCTCCTTCTCGTCGATCGGGACCGGGGTGCCCTTGTTCATCGACTCCACCCCGTCGACCGTCAGGTTCGTGCGCCTCTCCACCTCGGAGACCTGGCCCAGGATGAACCCGTGGATCGGGTGGTTCACCTTGACGAACTCCATCTTCTCGAGCGGAGCCGTGATCATCATGTTGAACTTGAGAGTGCCTACATTCCCGTAGATCATGCCGACCGCGTCCGAGCCGGAATCGTGCTTCTTCCTCGGGCGCGAATGCTTCTCAGGTTGTTCGGCGGGCGGAGGCGGGGGCACCTCAGCGTAGCTAGATGCGACATCCTCCGGTGATACGGCAAGCTGGTCAGTGCCTTCGTTCACTTGCATCCCATCTCTGTCGCCTAATATGCCAATCTCTTCTATTAATGTTTTCGCGGACATTCGCGCCAGGCGGAGACCGTCAAGGTATTAGACGGGAAACGGCATACACGGCCCGCGATACCATGTATGTAGTCGGTGGGTCTGCGTCACAGAAGCTGGCCGGGGAACTGGCCAAGGTCCTGAAGGCGAAGCTCGCGAAGGTCGAGGTCAAGCGGTTCCCTGACGACGAGTGCTACGTCCGGGTGGACGAGGAACTCGACGGCGAGGAGGTCATCCTGGTGCAGACGACCTGGCCCGACAAGAACATCATAGAGCTCTTCCTGCTGCAGGACGCGATCAAGGAGTTCGAGGTCTCCTCGCTCACGACCGTCGTCCCCTACTTCGGGTACGCGAGGCAGGACAAGCAGTTCAAGCCCGGCGAGCCGATAAGCGCGCGGGCGCTCGCGCGCCTGATACAGGAACAGACTGATGCGTTCATCACGGTGGATGTACACGCTACTTCGGTAATAGACTGGTTCAGTGAGGTGTCCGCGCACAACGCGCACGCGTACCCGGAGATAGGCAAGTTCCTGATGAAGAAGGGCGTGCAGATGGTCCTGTCGCCCGATGAGGGCAGGTGGGACAACGCGAGGAGGATCGCGGATGTCATGAACTGCGAGGCGGACTTCCTCGTCAAGGAGCGCCTGGACGGCGAGACGGTCACCATGACCCCGAAGTCGCTCGAGGTCAAGGGCAAGAACGTGGCCATCGTGGACGACATCATATCCACGGGCGGCACGATCGTCAAGGCCGCGGAGCAGCTCAGGAAGCACGGGGCGGCCCACATCACGGCGGCGTGCACGCACGGGGTGTTCGCCAAGGACGCCGTGTCGAGGCTCAAGGCGTGCTGCGACGACATTTATTCGACTGACACGATAGAGAACCCGACGACGGCGATATCCGTCGCCCCCCAGATAGCCAGGGCGGCGATGGAGTAGGGGCACCAAAACCTACATATTCCCCTCCAGGGTTCACGGGGCTGGCACCATGAAGAAGGCGGAAGACTTCAGCGAGTGGTACAACGAGATAGTCGAGAAGGCGAACCTGACGGACAAGCGTTACCCCATCAAGGGCATGAACGTCTGGACGCCCTACGGCTGGAAGATCATGCAGGCCATCGACTCCCACATAAGGCAGGAGTTCGACTCGACCAACCACCAGGAGGTCTGCTTCCCGCTGCTCATACCCGAGGACCAGTTCGCGAAGGAGAAGGAGCACATCAAGGGCTTCGACTCCGAGGTCTTCTGGGTCACGCACGCCGGCCTGAACCCGCTCGACGTGAAGCTGCTCCTGAGGCCGACGAGCGAGACGGCCATGTACCCGATGTTCTCGATATGGGTCAGGTCGCACGCGGACCTCCCGCTCAAGACGTACCAGATAGTGAACACCTTCAGGTACGAGACGAAGCAGACGCGCGCGTTCATCCGGGTCAGGGAGATACACTTCTTCGAGTCGCACACGTGCCACGCGGACCTCGAGGACGCGGAGAGGCAGGTCAAGGAGGACTACGAGATCATGGCCCGCCTGTCCAAGAAGCTGTGCATCCCGTACAAGCTGCTCAAGCGCACGGACTGGGACAAGTTCCCGGGGGCGTTCTACACCGTCGGCATCGACACGCTCCTCCCATCGGGCAAGAGCCTGCAGCTCGGTTCCATACACCAGTACAAGGACAACTTCTCGAAGCCGTACGACATCAAGTACGAGGACCAGGACGGCCAGCACAAGCACGTCCACCAGACCACATACGGCATGAGCGAGAGGCTGGTCGGGGCGGTCGTCGCCCTGCACGGGGACGACAAGGGGCTCGTGCTCCCGCCGGACATCGCGACGATGCAGGTCGTCATCATACCCGTCCTCGCCAAGGGCGCCGTGGAGGAGGTCACCGAGGAGGCCCGAGCGTTGCACGCGGAGCTCAAGGACGCGGGCGTCAGGGTGCACATCGACGAGCGTGACCTCAGGCCGGGGGCCAAGTACTACGACTGGGAGCTCAAGGGCGTGCCCCTGAGGCTAGAGCTCGGGCTCAGGGACATGGAGAAGCAGCAGGTCACATTCGTCAGGAGGGACTCGGGGGACAAGTCCCTGCACCCGCGGGCGCGCCTCGTCGAAGAGGTCAAGAAGACGCTCTCGGACATTGCGGAGGACATGTTCGACCTCGCGCGGAAGGACATGGAGGCGAACACGGTCACGGCCGAGACGCTGGACAACCTGCCCTCGAAGTTGATCAGGACCGGCTGGTGCGGCGGCGAGGACTGCGGGCACGAGATCGAGGCGAGGTCCAACAAGCACATCCTGGGGACGCCTATCGACGGCGAGAGGTTCGAGGGCGTGTGCGTCATATGCGGGAAGCCCACCGACAAGCCGGTGTACCTCGCGGACGCGATGTAGACATCACTGCGCCTTGGGCTTCTTCCTGTATAGAAGCAGGCCGATGAGGCCGAATGCGACCATCGGCATGCAGACCACGTAGATGGCGATGTTGCCCTTAGTGAACGGGTACCATGTCCCGTACAACATGCCCCATATCCAGTACACGGCTATGCCTCCTACGAGAAGGAGTGCGTAGAACGCGAATGCGGCCTTCCTCTGGAACTCAGCGCCCTCGGGGTCTGCCATCTACGCGCCCAATGGATTGGCTATATAAATGCATTTGCCTCCGCGGCCAAGAGGGCAAGGTTCAACATCCCCCTCGACGATTCGCGCTGGGGGGAACGGGTTCTGAAGTGCGAGAAGTGTGGGACGATCAATCCGCCAGCGCGGGACCGTTGCAGGATATGCGGGCAGCTGCTCCCCTGGGCGAGCAAGCCGCCTGCGGGGATCGTCAGATGCACTCACTGCCAAGCGGAGAACCCGGCGGACGCCAAGGACTGCAACGTCTGCGGGCGCCGCATGGCCCCTTCGCCGGTTGCGGGGAAACGCCAAGCGGTCATCATCAAGAACGACGAGTGGACGCCCAAGGCAGGATACGAGGACACGCCGCACCAGGCACGAAGGGTGGCATGGGTGGGCCTCGGGGGCATCCTGATCCTGCTCGCGGGAGTCCTCGGGATCGCCGACGCGGTCGTGGTCACCGGCATGCTGACCGATTATGAACTGCTGGACACGGACAGCGTGGTCTGCAGCGCGCTGCTCATCCTGTTCGGCGTGCTGGCGGTCTTCGGAGGCCTCATGGCCATGTTGAGGCTCAACTATCCCATCGCGGTGATCGGAGGCGTGTGCGGGATATTCGCGTATGGGTGCGCCTTAGGCTCCGTCCTGTCGATCATAGGCCTGATACTGATCGTCGCCAAACGCAAGGCGTTCTCGAATTAGTGTCAAGGGCGCGCCGAGCACAGGATGGATCGGCGAAATGAATATTCGCCCCTCGCGCCTATTTGTGTGTGACAGCATGAAGGACAGGGACGAGAGGACTGAGGAGGAATGGCGCGAGACGCTCCCTCGGGAGAGGTATCAGGTGTTGAGGCTCAAGGGCACCGAGAGGCCGTTCACGGGCACCCTCCTTCGGAACAAGGAGAATGGGGTCTACGCATGCGCGGGCTGCGGCGCCGAGCTCTTCAGGTCCGATGACAAGTACGACTCGGGTAGCGGCTGGCCCAGCTTCCTCGCCCCGATATCGGAGGACCGCGTGGAGGAGCGGTCGGACGTGTCCCACGGCACGGCTCGGACCGAGATAGTTTGCGCGAGGTGCGGCGGGCACCTGGGGCACGTGTTCGACGACGGGCCGAGGCCCACAGGTCGCAGGTACTGCGTCAACTCGCTCTCGCTGGACTTCGACAAGAGAGAATAGTGGGGTTTCCGCGGTCTCCGCCCAATCGACTTCCGCGCTTCAGCCAGGCGGGGACGACGTGCCGATCTTGAGGAACTCCTCCTCGTCCTTCAGGGCCTGCTCGAATATCTCGAAGCCCTTCTCGAGCTGCGCCTTCGATATGCAGAGCGGCGGCGCTATCCTGAACACGTTGCCGTAGAAACCGGACGTGATGGTCATGAGGCCCGCCCTCCAGCACTTGCCCTGGATGTTCGTGGCCTCGTGGGGCTCTTTCGTGTACTGGTTCTTGACGAGCTCGACCCCGATCATGAGGCCCTTGCCCCTGACATCGCCTATGATCTCCCTGCGCTGCTGTATCTCCTTCAGGAGCTTCATCGCGTAGTCGCCGAGCTTGGCGGCCCTGTCCGCGAGGTTCTCCTCGATGATGGCCTGCACGTGCGCGAGGCCGGCTGCCATCGTGATCGCGTTGCCTCCGAACGTGGACGAGTGGGACCCTGGCCTCCACTTCCTCATGATGTCGTGCTTGGCTATGATCGCGCCGAGGGGCACGCCGCCCCCGAGCGCCTTGCCGAGCACGAGTATGTCCGGGACGGTGTTGAAGTGCTCGCACGCGAACATCTTGCCGGTCCTGGCGAAGCCCGTCTGGACCTCGTCCATCACGAGGAGCGCGTTCTGGTTCTCGCATATCTTCTTGAGCCTGGGCAGGAACTCCTTCGGCGGGACGACGTAGCCGCCCTCGCCCTGGATCGGCTCGACGAATATCGAGGCGATCTGGTTGGTCGTGCCGCCCATGGTCAGGACCTGGTTCTCCAGGTAGTCCATGCACCACATGCCGCACTCGGGGTAGCTCTGTTTGAACGAGCACCTGTAACAGTAAGCGAACGGGGTGAACACGATGCCGGGTGACATCGGGCCGTAGCTGTACCTGAGCTTCAGCTTGCTTGTGAGGGCCAGGCCCGCACCGACCCTGCCGTGGTACGACCCGAAGAACGCGACGTGCTCGTTCCTCTTCGTGTGGTACCTCGAGAGCTTGAAGGCCGCCTCGACCGCCTCCGCACCGCTGTTCCCGAAGAACGTGCCCTTGAGCGCCTTGTTGGGCGAGATCTCGGACAGCAGCTTGGCGAAGTGGGCCTCCTTGTCGAAGTATGCGTCGTTCGCCATGGAGTGTATGAGCTTCCCGGCCTGGTCCTGTATCGCCCTGGAGACCTTGTAGTGGGTCCATCCGGCGTTCTGCACGGCTATCCCGGACGAGAAGTCCAGGAGGACGTTGCCATCGGCGTCCATGACCGCGGTGCCGGACGCCTTCTCGATCGTGAAAGTGAAGCACCTGTCGTACGCGTACGACACGTAGTCCCTGTCTATCTTGATGATCTCCTTGCTCTTCGGCCCTGGCGCCCTGACGACGATCTTCGGGGCGTCCCTGGCCCAAGGAGCGACCCAGTCCGGGAGTGGGAACTCCTCCACCTCTTGCGGCTTGGCCTTCTCCTCTCCTTCGATAGGCTTGGTCTGCTTGAGCGGCTCCGCGACCGACTCGTTCTCCACCATCTCACTCATCCCTCACTCCTCCTTGGAGGGTTCATATCTCAGAGCGCCCGGCTTGCACGCGGCCACGCACTTGGGCTCGCCGAGGCACAGGTCGCACATGTAGGCGGTCTCTATCCCGAACTCGCCCTCGAAGAACACGGCCTCGTGCGAGCATCTCGGGATGCACGCCATGCACGCGAAGCACCTGTGCTCGTCGAGGGTCCAGTACCTCTTGTCGTCATGGAACTCGAGAAGGGCGGAAGGGCAGACCTCGCTCGGAGGGCATGTCTCGCAGTGGAGGCACACGGCCGCCTTGTACTTGTCCCCAGTCTTCGTGACCCTGAGCCTGGACTTTCCAGCGGCTACGCTCGACTTGTGCGAGTCAACGCAGGCCTTCTCGCACTCCAAGCAGCCGTTGCACTTGTCGTGACTGAAGACTACTCCGAATTTCTTCTTTGCAGAGCCCATCACAGTTCCTCCTGAGTTGCCGCACCGAACTAAATGTCATGGTGCGCCGAGCCAGGGAGACTTCGATCCTGCACATCTGGGTAAGTTGCTGATACCATATATATCCTTGGAGGCCGGGGTATTTGTATGTTCCCTCCGTACAAATCGCGGCCCCACTTTATGAAAGATATTCAATCAAACACGGATATAAGTTGAAGATTTCACAATCCGGAGCCCCGGATTGACAACCTTACGACGACTGCAAAAGAGGCGGTGAAAAGGGGTCGAAGGGGGTCTTTTATCCGACATGACACATAATAACGAACGGTGACCCGCCCCCCCGGTCGAGTCGGGCATCACGCCGCATTCTTGGGCATTCACCCGAGGCCGGGGAGCTTTGAGGCGATGTCCCCGAGCCCCGCATCCGTCAGGGCGGCCTTGGTAGGCCTCCCCTGCTCGTCCCAGCCCCAGAGCGCATAGTACTCGGAGAGCATCTTCTCGAACGACTCCTTGGGCACGGCCTTCCCGGCGGTCTTCCCGCTCCGAAGCGGCTCGTTCATCATCCTCTCGGGGAGCGTGTCGTCCTTCCTCGCGAACCCCTCCCTGAAGTTGAAGGCCCGGGTGAGGTTCCATATCCTGCGGCCGGTCTTCCTCAGCTCCTCCTCGCTGGACGGGTACCCGGTCGCCGCCGAGTAGTACTTCGCCATGTTGGGGAAGTTGACCCCGTAGAAGTCGCAGAAGATGAAGCTCCACTTGACGCTGGTCCTCGTCTGGTCCTCGACACATGTCGCGGCCTTCCCCTCCGTGCTCCACGGGTCCGCGGAGCCATAGGCGTCGGTCGCCACCGGCCAGGCACGAAGATGGCACGCGCCCCTATCGGATGTCGCGTAGGCCAACGCCATGCCGATCGTGCCGCGCGGGTCGTACGCCGGGTACTCGAGCCCCTTGACGTGCATGACCATGCCGTCGGCGCCGTGTCCTATCTTCCTGCCAGCGCGCAACGCGCCCTCCGCGAGCAGGTCCCCGATGCCCTTCCTCTCCGCGATGATGCCCGGCATCTTCGCGTACGCCTCCTCGTTCCCGAACCTGAGGTCGAGGCCGTTGACGTCGCCCTTGGAGAGGATGCCCTTCTCGTACAGGTCCATCGCGAGCGCGACGGCGTTCCCCGCGGATATGGAGTCGAGCCCGTGCCTGTCGCAGTCCTCGACGAACCTGATGACCGCCTCGACGTTCTTGATACCGCAGTTCGAGCCGCACAGGCCGAGGGTCTCGTACTCGGGGCCCTCCGTGGCCGCGCCGGAGAACGCGCCGGCCTTCACCTTTGACCAGCTCCCGCACGCGAGGGCGCAGTCGAAGCAGGCCCTCTTCCGCACCAGGACCCTCGTCTTGATCGACTCGGAGTTGATGCCCTCGTGGCCGTCGAACACGCCGTCGTGCCAGTTCCTGGTCGGCAGTATGCCCGCGTCGTTGCTCATCTCGACCAGGACCGGCGTCCCGTCGGTGATCATACCCGCATGGTCAGGGTTCCCCACCACGTCGGTCTTGATCATCTCCTTCACCATCGGGAGCAGAGAGTCCATGTCGTTGACCTCGACCCCGAGCGTGCCCCTGGCCGCGACGGCCTTGAGGTTCTTGGAGCCGAAGGCCGCCCCGGTGCCACCCCTACCAGCGTTCCTGGTGAGGTCGTTCGTCACGCTGGATATGAGGCTGAGGTTCTCGCCGGCCACGCCGATGGACGCGACGCGCGCCATCTTCTCGCCGGTCTCCTTCCGGATGACCTCCTCGGTCCTGTATGTGTCCTTGCCCCAGACGTTCCTCGCGTCCCTGATCTCGACCTTCCCGTCATTGAGCCAGAGGTACACGGGCTTGCTGGCCTTCCCCTTGATGATGACGCCGTCGAACCCCGCGTACTTCATCTCGGGGCCGAAGAAACCGCCCGCGTAGCTGTCCAGGAAGGTCCCGGTGAGCGGCGACTTGGTCACTACGACGTACCGGCTCGTGAGCGGGACGAGGGTCCCGACCAGCGGCCCGGTCCATATCGATAGCACGTTCTCGGGGGACATCGGGTCGATTCCTGGCTTGAGCTCCTCGAACAGGTACCTCGCGCCCAGGCCCTTGCCGCCGATGAACTGCCTCGCCCACTCCTTGTTCAGCGGCTCCGTGGATATCTTCTCGGAGCTCAGGTCGACCCTGAGGACCTTACCAGTGTATCCGTCTGGAGCCATCTCAGTCACCCCACTTCAGGACGCCCTTCGGGCAGACCGCGACGCACTGCGGGTCCCCGTCGCACAGGTCGCACTTTATCGAGTACGAGCCGGACGGGTCGATCCAGCAGCCGTTGTATGGGCACGCGTCCACGCACGCGCCGCAGGCCGTGCAGGTCTCCCTGTCGACGAAGTATGTTCCCAGCTTGTCGTTCAGCTTGATGGCCTCGACAGGGCATGCCTCGACGCACGGGTGCTCGTCGCAGTGTACGCAATGGTTGATCTTGAACTCCCCAGGCTCGGGGAAGACGTCCTCGACGTTGATCCGGGCCTCGCTCGGGTTGAACTTCCCCACGTGGGAGCCCGAGCACACGAGCATACACATCTGACATCCGGTGCACTTCCCCAGATCTGCCTTCAGGCCCTTGCTCATCGGTTCCTTCCTCCTAAGACTGAGAGCACCCGAAGATGGCCCGTCGATCTGCCCAGACCCCCCGGAGAGACTCATCATATGAATGCCGGTTCCGTATTTAGTAGTTGCCGCTTTTCGCGCAGAGCCAGACTGAATTTCGTTCGGGGGACTCCACAGAGCCAGACTCTCCCCACCGATATGCTCGAAGAGGCTCTTCGAGGGGCTGGGTCTGATAAAACAAAACAAAATATATAATTCATAAGATTTTTAACCGGGGCGCGCGAGCGCCTTGAGGGCCCCTCCAAAGTTAGTTATACATTCGATGGTCGTAACACGGACGGCATGATCGTCGAAGGTACCAGGCTGATGTTGGTCGACGAGGGCGGGCGGAAGTTCCCCGTCGTCGCGAAGAAGGGCATGACCGAGGTGCGCAGGCTCGGGGTCATCGACGGCGACAAGCTGTGCCGCCTGTCGCTAGGCGACAGGCTCGATGTGGGTGGCCGCAGGTTCGTCGTGCTGAGACCGAGCCTGAACGACCTCCTCTCGATGATCGAGAGGAAGGCCCAGATCATCACCGCCAAAGACAGCTTCCTGATACCGCTCCACCTGGACATCGCTTGCGGCAGCAGGGTCGTCGAGGCAGGCGTCGGCTCCGGGGCCCTCACACTCGTGCTCCTCAAGGCCGTCTCGCCCGAGGGTAGGGTGTTCTCGTACGAGCTCAGGGCGGACCACGCCGATGTCGCGCGGAGGTACGTGGAGATGTCCGGGGACGGCGCGTGCTGGGAGCCGCATCTCGGGGACGTCTGCACGGAGGATCTGCCGAAGGACGTTGACGCGGTCGTGCTCGACATGCCCACCCCGTGGGACGCGCTCGCCAACGCGGTCAAGGCCTTGAGGGCTGGCGGACACATCTGCTGCTACGTGCCGAACGCGAACCAACTCGAGCAACTTGTCAACGCGATGAGGGGGTCGGGGCTCACGGAAGTCTACTCATTCGAGACCATCCAGAGGGAGATGGTCGTCCACGAGGGAGGGGTGAGGCCCAGCTTCGAGAACCTCGGGCACACCGGGTACCTTGCGTTCGGAAGGAAGGTCTAGCCGGGCCTACGGACTTCGGACGGGGCACGGCGGGGACTCGTCGCGCGCGTGCGCGGTGGCCTCCCTTAAGTCTAAGTACACGCTCGGGTAATGACCTGACGGTGAGCAATAGATGGTCGTTGCTGAGGTCAGGGTCGAGCTCAAGAAAGGAGTGGCGGACCCTGAGGGTAAGAACACTCTCAAGGCACTCGAGCTGCTGGGCTTTGAAGGCGTCGAGGACGTGAAGACCGTCAAGGTGTTCGAGATCGAGATGGTTGGCAACGCGGGGGATGCGCAGGCGAAGGTCCAGGAGATGTGCGAGAAGCTGCTCGCCAACCCCGTCATACACAACTTCTCAGTCAAGCTCAAGTGAGGGACACGATGTCAGCCGACAAGCTGTACTCGAGACGGGCGACGCCATTCGAACTCGTGGACATCGACCTCGCGTCCGCCACCGACCCGGAGATCATGGAGATAAGCCGTGAGAGCGGGACGGGGCTGTCGCTCGAGGAGATGCACCGGATAAGGGACCACTTCTCCGCCAAGGGCAGGAGCCCGACGGACGTCGAGCTCCAGTCGATTGGGCAGGCCTGGAGCGAACACTGCTGTTACAAGAGCTCGAAGGTCTTCCTCAAGGAGTACGTGTTCGGGATCAACACGAACGCGGTCATAGACCGCGGGGACGCGGGGGTCATGGAGTTCGACCGTGACCACGCCTACGCCCTCAGGATAGAGAGCCACAACCACCCGAGCGCGGTCGAGCCCTACGGAGGCGCCGCGACGGGCATAGGGGGCATCATCAGGGACGTGCTCTGCATGGGGGCCCAGCCGATCGCCCTCGTCGACCCCCTGTACTTCGGCCCCCTGGACTTCCCGTTCAAGAAACTGCCGAAGGGGATCAAGCACCCCAAGTATCTCTTCGGCGGGATCGTCGCCGGCATCAGGGACTATGGCAACAGGGTGGGCCTGCCCACGGTCTCCGGAGGCGTCTGGTTCGACGAAAGCTACGTGGGCAACTGCCTCGTGAACGTCGGGTGCATCGGCATCGCGGACAAGAAGGACATCAGGCGCAACGCGGTCAAGGGCCCGGGGGACGTGCTCGTGCTGGTCGGCGGGAGGACGGGCAGGGACGGCATCCACGGGGTGACGTTCGCGTCCGCCGTGCTGACGAAGGAGAGTGAGAAGGAGTCCAGGGGCGCGGTGCAGCTCGGGGACCCCATCATGAAGGAGCCAGTCATACACGCCGTGCTCGAGGCGAACGAGAAGGGCCTCGTGAACGGCATGAAGGACCTCGGCGGCGGGGGGCTGTCGTGCGTCGTCGGCGAGATAGCCCTCGCCGGGGGCTGCGGCGCGGAGGTCGACCTGACCAAGGTGCCGCTCAAGGAGGAGGGGCTGGCCCCGTGGGAGATCTGGGTCTCCGA
Source organism: Thermoplasmatota archaeon (assembly GCA_030836605.1). Taxonomy (GTDB): domain Archaea; phylum Thermoplasmatota; class Thermoplasmata; order UBA10834; family UBA10834; genus UBA9653. Next base: position 16,221 of record JAUPMC010000010.1, read on the forward strand.
ATCGCAGGAGAGGATGATGCTCTCCGTGTCCCCGAGGAACGTGGACGACGTGCTCCACGTGTTCAAGCTCTGGGACGTCCCCGCGACACCCGTGGGCAAGGTCATCCCCCAGAAGGTCGTCAGGCTCTTCTTCCAGGGCGAGAAGGTGTTCGACCTCGAGCTCGAGTTCCTCACGGCCGGCCCGCTCTACTGCAGGCCGTGCAGCGTCGCGAGGTCCGCGAGGAACAGGCGGGAGAAACACCCCAAGGCGAAGGCCAGGTACGACAAGGAGCTCCTGAGGCTGCTCGCGGACCCGAACATATGCAACAGGGACTGGATCATACGGCAGTACGACCACGAGGTCAGGGCGTCCACCGTCATCAAGCCGCTCCAGGGGAAGCTCGGACACTGGAGCCACGGGGACGCGGCCGTGCTCAAGCCCGTCGAGGAGTCCTTCAGGGGCCTGGCGGTCGCCACGGCGTCCAACCCGTTCGCGGTCGGCATCGATCCGTACCGCGGCGGCAAGACATGCGTGGACGAGGTGTGCAGGAACCTCGCGGCCGTCGGGGCGAGGCCGCATTCGCTGACCGACTGCCTCAACTTCGGCAACCCCGAGAAGCCCGATAGGCTGTGGCAGTTCAGGGAGGCGGTCAAGGGCATTGGCGAGGTCGCGAAGGCCCTGAACGTCCCGATACCCTCCGGCAACGTCTCATTCTACAACGAGGCGCCGTCAGGGGCCGTGCTCCCGACGCCCACGATACTGGGCTGCGGGATCGTGAGGGATGTGAGGAGGTGCGTCACATCCGATCTCAAGGGCGAGGGGAACACGCTCGCGCTCATAGGCGCCACCGGCCCTGACATGGGCGCGTCCGCATACTACCGCATGACGAAGTGCCACTCATCCAAGGTCCCCGACGTCAACATAGCCGCGCTCAAGGCGGGCATGGAGGTCGTCGTGGGCGGCATCGAGCGCGGGGCGGTCGTCTCGTGCCACGACGTGTCCGACGGCGGCATCGCTGTCACCCTCGCGGAGATGTGCATAGGCGGGGACACGGGCGCCGAGGTCGACCTGTCCAAGATAGGCAAGCTCAGGGCGGACGCCAGGCTGTTCTCGGAGAGCAACAGCAGGTGGGTCGTCGAGCTGAGGAAGGGCAAGGAGAAGGCGATGCCCAAGGACAGGAGGGCCCGCATGGTCAGGCTGGGCACCGTGGGCGGGGACAGCCTGCGGGTCTCCTCTGGGAAGCTCCTCGTGGACACCGACACCGACAGGCTCGCGAAGAGCTTCAACGAGACGCTCTGGAGGCTGCTCTGATGAAGATCAGCAAGGTCAAGGTCTGCGTGCTCAGGATCGAGGGCACGAACTGCGAGGAGGAGTCGTACCTCGCCTTCAAGAGGCTCGGGGCCAAGCCGGAGAAGGTGCACCTCAAGCAGCTCACCGGCGCCGACGTGACGGCCGACGAGAAACGCTCCCTCTCGGACTACCACATGCTCGTGCTCCCCGGAGGGTTCTCGTCCGGGGACTACGTCCGCGCGGGCGCGATCTTCGCCGCGCGCATGAAGAGCAGGCTATCGAAGGACCTGGTCGACTTCGTCAGGGCGGGCAAGCCGGTGCTCGGGATATGCAACGGGTTCCAGATACTCGTGGAGACGGGGCTGCTGCCGGCGATGTCAGGCGTCATGTCCGATGTTCCCGAGGCCGTGCTGGGCACGAACGACTCCGGGAGGTTCGAGTGCAGGCCCACGCTCCTGAGGAAGGTCAACCGGGGCAGGTGCGTCTTCACCACGAAGATACCGGAGGACAAGATCTCGCTCATACCGTCCGCGCACGCCGAGGGGAAGCTCATGTTCCCGATCGAGAGGCGCGACCGGATACTGAAGGAGCTCTACGAGAACGACCAGGTGGTCTTCAAGTACGTCGACCCCGAGGGGCGGCTCGCGGGGTACCCGTGGTGCCCGAACGGGGCCGTCGACAACATCGCGGGGATATGCAACAGGGACGGGACGGTGTTCGGCCTCATGCCGCACCCTGAGCGAGTGTTCTTCAGGTTCACGCACCCTGACTGGACGAGGAGCCCGGACGGGTCAGGCGACGGCAGGGCGGTCTTCGAGTCCGTGCTGGACTACGCATCCAAGAAGCTCTGACGCGCCTCACAGGGAGACGACGAGCTCCACCTGGTCGCCGTCCTTGAGCCCGAGCGAGCGCCTCAGATGGTACTTGCAGATGACCTCGACGATGTCCAGGTGGTGCGACCTGACCGGGAGCACGACCGCGCACTCCATGTTCCTTATGGTCGCGAGGAAGCACTTGACGTCCCCGAAGGTCCTGCCCTCCTTCTCGAAGCCCTTGATCAGGATGCCCTCCGACTTCCTGAGTATGTCCATCTTGGAGAGCTCGTGCTGGTCTATCCTCAGGTTCAGGGTGCCCTCGTAGGGTTTGAACCAGAGCTTCTTCTGGAACTGCTCGGTGTACGCTTCCTGGTTGACGTAGTATTGGCCCTCGCCAATCCCCGATGTCACGGTCCCCAGTATGACGAGGTGGTCCTTCATCTCGAATATGCGCTGGTAGTCGGAGTACTCCTTCCTCAGGAGGTCGAACCCCTTGTCGGTGAGCTTGATGCGCTGCCTCCTGGCGCCGAGGTCGCGCTCGATGAGCCCCTCGCCCAGCAGCTCCAGGATCTTCTTCGAGGCTGACTGTTGGCTTATCTCGAGGACGTTCCCCAGCTCCCTGGACGATATGGCTATGTAATCATGAACGCCGCCCATGAGCGCTATGTGCTTCAGGGTGGCGATCTGCTTCTCATGCATGGCGGACTTCGGATGACGGAGGGTCGATAAATAGATTTCCAGAAATTTGGTAGGGGACGGTTATGTTGGTAGGTGCGGGGTGGCCGCGCGACACGGTTGGCTCAGTCCACGCCGTGCTCGGACAGCTCTAGATACCTCTCGCTCCTGAGCCTCACGACCGGTATGTTCTCCGCCCTCAGCCTCCGGATGAGGCCACGGTCGTTCGTCACTACAGCGGCGGACATCCTCCTCGCGAGCTCCAGGACGGCGTCGTCTCCGCGCATCGAGGTCTCGACGACCTCGTACTTCCTCACCAGGGCGAGCGCGCCCTTCCTAGCGGGCCCCTTGAGGTTCGAGAGCTCCCCGAGGACCGAGCTGGGTACGACGACCCGCAGGTCCCCGAAAAGACGCGTCAGCTCCATGTCGAGGTTGACCTTGAACTGGAAGGGCATCATGAGGGCGTTAGCGTCGAGCACGACGGCGGACACCAAGGCGGCATCCCCTCACTTGACCGTGCCGTAGCCGATCAGGCGCCACTTGCCCGTGATGCGCCTGGACATGGCTATCCTCTGCCCCTTCTCCGCGCACACCGGTATCTTGAGGGATATCTCCGCGGAGTCGGCCCGCCCGCTGGTCACGACGCCGACGGTCGTCGCGGTGCCGACGCTGAGCATGAGCGGCTCGTTGGTCTTCAGGTTGTCCACCGCCAGATCGGAGGTGACCCCCACGACCCTCTTCATGAGGGTCGTCTCGACCGTGAGGGAGTTCTGGACCGGCGGGAGCGAGCCTGGGGCGCCCGCGATCCGGCCCACTAGCGAGTCCGACTTCGTTAGCACCGGGTCGAGGCCCGTGCCGATGGCTATGAGGCCGCCTGGGCCAGCTTCCTCGAGCTTGAGCCCGCCCGCGAAGAGCGACCGGACCTGGGTGACTATCGGTTCCCAGGTCACGCCCTTGCCCGTCTCGACCTTGCGGCCTGGCCGTACCTCTATCTCGTCCCCGATGCTGAGTCGGCCTTGTGTCAGGGAGCCGCCCAGGACGCCGCCCTTGAGCTTCTCGATCTTCGTGCCCGGCGGGTTCACGTCGAACGACCGGGCGACGTACATCCTCGACGGCTTGGACTTGTCCCACTTGGGCGTGGGGATGTTCTGCTCTATCGAGCGTATGAGCGTGTCAATGTTGACGTCGTGGTGGGCGGAGATGGGTATGATCGGGGCCTTCTCGGCGACCGTGCCCTTCACGAACTCCCGAATCTCGTTGAAGTTCGCCCTGGCCTCCTCCGGGGAGACCAGGTCAATCTTGTTCTGGACGACGATGATCCTGTCCACGCCTATGATCGAGAGCGCCATCAGGTGCTCCCTCGTCTGCGGCTGCGGGCAGGGTTCGTTCGCTGCGACCAGCAGGAGCGCGCCGTTCATGATGGCCGCGCCGGAGAGCATCGTGGCCATGAGCGTCTCGTGGCCAGGCGCGTCCACGAACGACACCGACCTCAGGAGTTCGCACTTCCCCTTGCACGCGGGGCACTCAGGCTCGTTGGTGTAGCACTCTGGGTCGGAGCAGTCCTTGCACTTGTAGAAGGCGACGTCGGCGTAGCCGAGCCTGATCGAGATGCCCCTCTTGACCTCCTCCGAATGGCGGTCGGTCATCTCGCCAGTCAGTGCCTTCGTCAGCATGGTCTTGCCGTGGTCGACATGGCCGATCATGCCGATGTTGGTCTCTGGCTGGGTGGGGACATTCATTACTCTTTCTTCTCCTCTTTCTTGATAAGCTCGGAGACTGGCTTCAGCCCGTGCGATGTGATCTTGAGGTTGACCTGAAGGGTGTCGGGCGCGACCGTGTTGCCGCGCATGTTCTTCTTCCTCCTGAGTCCGCCCTTGTCCGGCTTGAAACCCGTGCTCCTCGAGACGAGGAGCTTCTTCCGCCTCGGGCCGGGGAGGTCCTTCCTCATGGGGAAGCCGTCCTTGTCGCTCCCGCCCGTGATCTGGAGCTTGTACCCGGGGAGGCCCACGAATATGCCGTCGATGACATCGCCTATCTTCTTGCCTATCAGCGAGTTCGCGTGGTGCCCCGCGACGGGCGCCTGATACGACTTGCCATCCTTCGGGTCGTTGATGACGGCTTTGAAATCTGCCAAGCAATCCACTCCGGTTTGCAGGACGCCCTAATGCGCAAGGAGTTATAAGGGTTTCGGAGCGCGTCGGGGATACTGGTGTGTCCTCCGGGGGACGCCCGGGGGGCGCGTCCGCGCGCGGCCGCGTGCGCCGGGCGTCATCTCCCCCAGAAGGGCTTCTCCTTCCGCTTTATCCCCGCGACGGTCTCGAGGACCTCACGCTCGTCCGCTGTCAACTTGTAGTTCGAGAGTTCACGCGCGTGGCTCTCGGGGATGTCCACCAGGAGGACGTCCTCGACGTCTATCTGCCTCCCGACCGTGGCGTCGTCTATCGCGACCGCGACCTCGCTCCCCGCGATCGATTCCGCGAGGGTGTTCTCGCCGCTCCTGATGCTCTTGATCCTGCCGACCTGGACGCCGTCCTCGCGCATAAGCATCTGGCCGGGGCGTATCCTGCCCGCGAGCACGCGCACGCCCACGATGGCGGGCTTGCTCACCCTGAACACGTGGTCCCTCATGATCTTGACCTTGCCCGGGAAGACCGTCTCGAGCCTCTTCGCCGCCTCGACCTCGCGCTTCCTGACCTCGCACCAGGCCTTGTACTCGTCCAAGAGACGGTAGATGACTTGGTTGCTGAACATCTTCACTCCCGTGGAGGCCAGCTCGGCCTCGACGTCCGGGTTCGCCCCGGAGTTGAACGCGAATACGACCCTGTGGAGCGGGTTCTCGAAGTTGGACGCCTCCATCACGTCCTTGCGCGTGACCTTCCCTATCCCGATCTTCCTGATCGGCAGCTCCGCGCTCTTCGCCTCGAACACCAGCGCCTCGAGGGAGCCGATGGCGTCCCCGCGGACGACGATGCCCTCGGACGCCAGCTCGACCTTGAGCTCGCTCTCCTTTCGGACCTCCTCGCGGATGGCGTCGACGTCCTCGTTGGCCACCCTCAGGATGCCCCCGGCCATCGCGTCCTCCATGTCCTGGCCGACCAGCCTGATGCCCGCGGCGGCGGAGACCGAGTCCACCTTGTCGAAACGCTGGCTCGGGTCCCTGATCTCGTCCAGGGGCCTGGGCCTGAGCAGCGCGCGCACCTTTGTCTGTATGGGGTCGCCCTTCGTCGACGAGACCAGTATCTGGTCCCCAACGCAGAGGGTGCCCTTGTAGACGATCGTGTCAATGACCGTGCCGATGCCCTTCTCCTCCTTGACCTCGAGGACCGTGCCCTCGGCGGGGCCATCCTCCGTCTTGAGCTCGACCTCGAGGAACTTCTGGGCGAGCCCGACGAGCATGAGCAACAGGTCGGGCAGGCCCTCCCCGTGCTTGCCGCTCACCGGCACGATGGCGATGGACTTCGTGAAATCGGATATCTTGTCGAACCTGTCCGCGCTGAACCCGGTCCTGTCGAACACGGCCCCCGCGATGGCGTATATCCTCTCGTCGAGCTCGGCAACCACCCGCGGGTCCTGCGCCTCGAGCGACTTCGCGATGGTCGAGCCATCGTGGACCCGCCAGCCCATGAGTCTGTCGACCTTGTTCGCGGCTATGACGAAAGGCGTCCGGAACTTGCGGAGTATGTTGATGGACTCGATGGTCTGCGGCTTCATGCCCTCATTGACGTCTATGACGAGCACGGCCAGGTCCGCCAGCGCCCCGCCCCTGGTCCTCAGGGTCGCGAACGAGTAGTGCCCTGGCGTGTCGATGAACAGCAGGCCGGGCACCAGGAACTTCCTGTCGCCTATGAGTGGCCTGCAGAGCTCGTAGATCGTCTCTATGGGCACGTCGGTGGCGCCTATGTGCTGCGTGATCCCGCCGGCTTCCCGGGACACGACCTTGGTGCCCCTGATCCTGTCCAGGATCGTGGACTTGCCATGGTCCACATGGCCCATGACGGAGACTATCGGTTGCCGGATTGCCACGGAATCGCAAGAACCCGTGACGATATATCAATGTATGCCGGCGCACGCTGGCCTGGTTGGCCTTAGGGTAGAAACCATAAGTGGTTTGTGGAGGGGTTTCACTTCTCGAACAGCCAGGCCTCGTCAGCCTGGTCGTACTTCTGTATCTCGTAGTCGTTGAAGAAGAGCTTGATCTCCCTCTTGGCGCTCTCCGGGGAGTCGGAACCGTGGATGATGTTCCTCCCCGTGACCTGGGAGAAGTCCCCCCTGATGGTCCCGGGCGACGCGTCCTGTGGGTTCGTCTTGCCCATCATGGCCCTGGCGGCCGCGACGCAGTTCTCGCCCTCGAGGACCATGCAGACGACCGGCCCTGAGACGATATACGAGAGCAGGGGCTCGTAGAAGACCTTCCCTATGTGCTCCGCGTAGTGCCTCTCCGCGAGTTCCCGCGGTATCCGCATCATCTTCATCGCGACGACCTTGACGCCGCGGTCCTCGAACCTTTGGACGATCCTGCCCACGAGGCCCCTCTGGACGCCGTCGGGCTTGACCATCACGAAGGTCTTCTCGATCACGGCTACTCCACCTCTTCCTTCTTGGGCGCCTTGGCCTTCTTCGGGGCGGGCTTCTCCTCCTTGGGCGCCTCGGTCTTCTCGGGCTTGCCCTCGGAGGGCGTCTCCTCCGCCTTCGCGCTGGCCTCGGCCGCCTTCTGCTCCTCGGCCTTCCTGACCTTGCGCGTCTTCACGGGCGCCTCGGCCGGCCCGGTCTTGAGCCTGACCTGCTTCTCCCTCTCGTAGTACCTGGTCCACGTGACCCTGCGCGGGACTCTCCCGAGCTGCACGAGGTTCTTGAAGCACTTCGACGAACAGAAGTTGTAGGTTACCCCGTCCTTCCTCACGTACATCCTGCCAGTCCCCGGCTCGATCTCGACGCCGCAGAACGTGCAGACCCTTCGCTCGACCATTGGAAATCACCTGGAGCGACTCGAAGCTCAGCGCACGCCGAGCTTCTTCGCCTCCCTCGAGGTCTCCTTCAGCATCAGCACGTCGCCGACCCTGATCGGACCCATGGCATTCCTGGTGATGATCCTACCCTTGTCCCTTCCGTCGAGGACCCTCACCTTCACCTGGGTCGCTTCGCCCGTCATGCCGGTCCTGCCGACGACCTCCACGACCGTTGCTGGTATGCTGTCGTTGTCAGCCATCTAGGCCACCTACTTCTTCAGAGCCTTCAGCTTCTCTGAGAGCTCGTCCATCGCGGGCTTTCCCTTGGATGCGTCGAGGACCGCCACGGCGGCCGTGGGCTTCTCGAGGCCGCATGCGTTCCCCAGTTCCGCCTTGCTCGGAACGAACGCGTAAGGCACGTTCTTCTCCTCGCACAGCGCTGGCATGTGCATCAGTATCTCGGGCGGGGAGACGTCCTCGGCCATGACGACCATCTGGGCCTCTCCACGCTCGACGAGCTTCGTGACCTCGTTCGTGCCTCTCCTGAGCTTCCCGCCGTCCCGGGCGAGTTCGACGACCTCATACGCCTTGTCTGAGAGCTCCTTCGGAGTCTCGAACTTAACATACACTGGCTTTGTCAATTCAAATACCTCCTTCGGGTGCTTACGCACCTTCATCATTCATGGGCCCTTCGCGAAAAGAGCAAGGTGATTAATGGGTCGTCCTATAAAAGGGTTACTGAGCCTGTCGGCGCCTGGGGCCCGCGCGGGGCACTCGGAATCTGGCTCCCTGGAGCACGGAGGAAATATATCGCCGTCGGCCATCCCCCACCGGGACTATCATGACCGGCGCGAACGTGCATTTCCAGCCTCTCGGGAGGAAGACCCCGTCCGAGAAAGGCAAGACCCTGTTGGAGCTGGCCAGGGACGCCGGGGTCGCGATCGAGTCGGTCTGCGGCTCCGCTGGGAAGTGCGGGAAGTGCAGGGTCATCATAAGGTCAGGGGCGGCCAACCTGTCCCCTCCGGGTGCTGGCGAGGCGAAACTCCTCGGGGACAAGGGCGTTCAGACTGGCACTCGGCTCGCCTGCCAGGCGAGGGTCGTCCATGAAGGTGACATCGTCGCAGAGGTGCCCGAGGAGAGCAGGCGGGGTCACCACCGGCTGCTGGCGGCGGGCGAGGAGCGCGCGACCAGGCTGAGGCCGGCCATGACCAAGGCGCTCGTCGAGCTGCCACCGGCCACGCTCGCGGACATGCGCGCGGACGACGATAGGTTCCTCAAGGAGCTGCGGAGGCTCGCGAGGAGCTCGTCCACGATGTCCGCGGGGGCCCACAGGTCGCTCCCGGGGGCCTTGAGGGACGGCTCGTGGTCGGTCACTGCCACACTCTTCAGGGGCAAGGAGGTCATCCGGGTGGACCCCGGGGACACGACCAAGGACCTGTTCGGGGTCGCGGTCGACATCGGCACGACCAAGGTCGTGGCGTACCTGATCGACCTCGCGTCAGGCAGGACCGTCGCGACCGAGAGCATGCCGAACCCCCAGATACCGTTCGGCGAGGACGTGATGTCCAGGATAACATTCACTACCAAGAACCCGGACGGGGACGAGCGGCTCCAGAAGGTCATCCTCGACGGGCTCAACTCGCTCATATCGAGGCTCTCGACCTCTTCCGGGGTGCCCTCTGAGAACGTGCTCGAGGTCGTCGTCGTGGGGAACACGGCGATGCACCACCTGTTCTTCGGGATACCCGTGAGGCACCTCGCGATGGCGCCCTACGCACCCGCCGTGCGAACGTCCCTCGTCTACGACGCGGGCCAGATGGGCGTGGACATCTACCCCTTCGGGAAGGTGTCGTCCCTGCCGAACGTGGCGGGGTTCGTGGGCGCGGACGCGGTGGCGGACCTGGTCTCGAGCGGGCTGTACAGGGACAAGGACATCGGCATGATGATCGACATCGGCACGAACACGGAGATCATAGCTGGGAACAAGGACCGGCTCGTCAGCTGCTCATGCGCCTCCGGGCCAGCGTTCGAGGGGGCGCACATCAGGTTCGGCATGAGGGCCTCCACCGGCGCGGTCGAGCGCGTCTGGATAGACCCCGCGTCCGGGGACGTGAAGGTGAGGACTGTGGACGACGCGCGCCCGAGGGGCATATGCGGCTCCGGGATCGTGGACGCCATATCGGAGATGTTCAAGAGCGGGGTCGTCGGCCCGTCCGGGAGGATCGTCGGCGGAGGGAGGACCGGGAGGGTCCGGAAGGGCCGGGACGGCGTCCTGGAGTACGTCCTCGTCTGGGGGAAGGACACTGAGACGGGCGACGATGTCACGGTAGCCCAGCACGACATCGAGGAGATACAGCTCGCCAAGGCCGCGATATTCACCGGGGTCTCGGTGCTCATGAGGAAGCTCGGGGTCAGGTGCCAGGACCTGAGCCGGATATACGCAGCCGTGGCTTTCGGGACCTACGTGGACGCGACCAGCGCGGTCACGATAGGCATGTACCCGGACGTGCCTGTCGACAGGATCAGGTTCATCGGGAACGCCGCTGGCTCGGGGGCGCGCATGGCGCTCAAGTCCATCCAGGTGAGGGACCTCGCCGAGAGGCTCTCGAAGCAGGTCGAGTACGTCGAGCTCGCGGCCGAGAAGGACTTCCAGTCGGAGTTCGCGAAGGCGATGTTCCTGCCGAACAGGGACCTCTCGAGGTTCCCGTCCGTCAAAGCGGGGACGAGATGACCGGACACCCCCGGCCCGAGGCATATATTATATAAGGTCCAGGCAATCGCGAGTATGCGGGCCGGCTTGTTTTGTGGGGCGGTCCGTGGTGCATGTGAAATAATGAAGGCAATGATGCTTGGAGTGGGAGCAGTGGGTTCCGTCACCGCCGAGATACTCGCGGACTCTGAGGAGTTCGACCAGGTAATACTCGCGGACCTCAACCTGGAAAGGGCGAAGAGGACGGAGAAGAAGATCTCGAAAGACAAAGTGGTCGTCCAGAAGGTCGACGCGTCAGACGTCGACGGCATGGCGAAGGCGTTCAAGGGCATCGACATCATCCTGAACGGCGTGATCCCGAGGTTCAACCTCAAGATCATGGAGGCCTGCGTCAAGGCGAAGACCCACTATGCGGACATGGCGTGGGACATCGCGCCGGACACGACCAAGCCAGGGCAGGTCGTCAAGGAGACCCCCGCGTGGAACCAGCTCCGGATGGATGAGGAGTGGAAGAAGGCGGGCCTCACGGGCATGATCGGGCTCGGCTGCGACCCCGGCCTCTCGAACATATTCGCGAGGATGGGGGCGGACAGGCTCGACCGCGTGCGCAAGATATTCGTCAGGGACGGCGACAACGGTCAGGTCGAGGGACACAAGTTCGCCCCGCTGTGGTCGCCCGAGACGCTCATCGAGGAGGTCCTGATGCCGGCGACGATATACTCCGACGGCCAGTACAGGAAGCTCCCGGCATTCAGCGGCAAGGAGATGTTCGAGTTCCCGGAGCCCGTGGGCACGCTGCCGATATACAACGTGGACCACGAAGAGGCCGAGACGCTCCCCACGTTCATTGGCCAGGTCCTAGGGAAGGGCTGCGACTACTGCGACTTCAAGATAGCTCTGGACGACTCGTACGTCGAGGCGATCCAGATGCTGGGCATGCTCGGGCTCGACAGCCCGAACAAGATGGACGTCAAGGGGGCCAAGGTCGCCCCGAGGGACGTCGTCGCGGCGTGCCTGCCGGACCCGTCGACGCTCGGTGAGCGCGCCAAGGGGGACTGCGCCATAGGCACGATCACGAAGTGGTTCAAGGACGGCCAGGAGGTCAGCTACTACATCTGGGTGCAGCTCAACCACCAGCAGACCTTCAAGAAGTACGGCCACAGCGCCACCGGCTACTCGGTGGGGACGCCCTTGGCGATAGCGGCGATACTGTTCGCCCAGGGCAAGATCCCGCAGAAGGGAGTGTTCCCTCCGGAGATGCTCGACCCCGAGCCGTGGCCCGCGATGCTCAAGAAGTACGGGATGCCCGTGCACACGCTCGAGCAGAAGTACTACTGAGCGCTCGTCGGACCATCCGTAGATCCTCCTCAGGAGGACTCATCTGACTAGCGGATGCGAGATGTCCATCTAGACGCAGGCCAGTGTCTGATTAATATAGTCCATGAGCATAACCACGCGACATGGCCAAAGGGGACGACCGCATCCGGAGGTTCTACTTCTTCAGGGCGCTGACATCGTTCTCGCTCTGGATCCCCTTCTGGACGCTCTGGGTCTACAAGAACCTGGACAGCCTCTTCCTGCTCACGGCCGTCGACACGGCGTTCTGGGCGACGATGGTCCTGGTCCAGGTGCCCGCAGGCCTGCTCGGGGACAAGTACGGGAGGAAGACCGTGCTGTTCATCGGGGAGGCCTTGTTCGCCGTGGGCGTCCTCGGTTTCGGGTTCAGCACCGAGTTCTCGGAGTACTTCCTGTCGAACATCATCTGGGCCATAGGCGCCTGCTTCATCGTGAGCGGCGACACACCGTTCGTCTACGACACCCTCCTCGAGCTCGACCGAGGAAGGGACTTCACCAAGATCATGGGCACCGCGAACGCGGTCCAGTTCCTCATGAACGCCATCGCCTGCATAGTGGGCGGGATCATAGTGACGGTCACGGACAGGGTCGAGCTGACACTCATAGTCGCATCCCTGGTCGGCCTCATGGGGTCGTTCACGGTCGCGCTGCTCAAGGAGCCGAAGGTCCCCCGCGCGTTCATGAAGTCTTACAGGGAGCAGCTAGGCACCGGCGTCAAGCAGGTGATCAAGTCCAGGGCGATCATGATACTCATCCTGTTCCAGATAGTGCTCCAGCTCGGGACCTACGTGATGGCGGTCTTCAGAGCGGTATACTTGAACGAGGAGCTGAACCTGAACTACCTGCAGATGGGGTTGTTCTTCGGGGCCTTCGCCATCGTCGGCGGGGCGGTGACGCTGAGGGCGAGCCGCATAGAGGCCCGGCTCAAGGAGAAGGGTTCCCTCATCTTCATGCTCGTCGCCCTGGTCTCGTCATTCGCGATAGTCTTCCTGGTGCGCTCGCCCGTCGCGGTCATGACGCAGTTCCTGGTGTACACCGTCGTCGGGCTACAGTCGCCGGTCATAAACGGGTACATACACCGCTTGGTCGACTCATCGCACAGGTCCACGATCATCGCCATAGCGAGCATGCTGTTCACGCTCCTCGTCGTGGTCGTCGAGCTCGCAACCGGATGGATCGCGACAGCGTGGGGCCTCGAGGAGAGCCTCCTCGTCCTCGCGTGCGCGGTCGCCCCCGTGGGCGCGCTACTGCTCTTCCTCTGGAGCAAGGAGGTCGACAAGTTCGCCCGGTCGGACTACGACCCGGCATCGGACGGGTTGACTCGGAAGCTCTGAGGAGACTCCCCGTGCGGCGAAGGGCCGCGTGAGAGAAATAAAAAGGGGGGAGGATAACTGAATCCGGAAGAGTCCAGCGCCTAATAAATGTTATCATTATCGATACTGAGAATTCGCTCCGTTAAGCGCCTGGGAACTTCATCTATCGGCCCTGATGGCCGCGGGGCCTCATCTCCCGAGCTGCTTCTCCTTCTCCGCGACAATCAGCCGGGTCTTGATCACCGTGTCGGGGTTGAGCGAGATGCTGTCGATGCCGCACTCGACGAGGAACTCGGCGAACTCGGGGTAGTCGGACGGGGCCTGGCCGCATATCCCTATCTTCTTCCCCTTGGCCTTCACGGTCTTTATCACGCTCGCGATCATCCGCTTCACGGCTGGGCTGCGCTCGTCGTACAACTTGGACACGAGCTCCGAGTCCCTGTCCAGGCCGAGCATGAGCTGGGTGAGGTCGTTCGACCCTATGGAGAAGCCGTCGAACACCTCCGCGAACTCCTCCGCGAGGACGACGTTGCTCGGGATCTCGCACATGACGTATATCTCGAGGCCGGCCTTGCCCTGCTCGAGCCCGAACTCGGCCATGGTCTTGACGACCTTCCGGCCCTCCTCAGGGGTCCTGCAGAACGGGACCATGACCTTGACGTTGTCGAGGCCTTTCTCCTCCCTGACGCGCTTCAGGGCCTTGCACTCGAGGCCGAAGGCGGCCTTGAACTTGGGGTCGTAGTACCTGGACGCGCCGCGCCAGCCGATCATCGGGTTCGACTCCGTCGGCTCGTACAGCCATCCACCCATAAGGCCCGCGTACTCGTTCGTCTTGAAGTCCGAGAGCCTGACGATG
>JAUPMC010000119.1 GCA_030836605.1 Thermoplasmatota archaeon
AGTACGCGCTCAAGGACACGAAGGCGCCCTATCTCTCGGTCATAGGCTTCGACTCGCTCGAGTCGATCTACGGCCCCGGGGTCCTTGACGGGCTGATGGACTACCTGTCCGCGTTGCTCAACAACGACGGCGTGCTGGTCGCGACCGTGACCCCGTCGGTGAGGTCCACGAGCAGGCTGACGGACCTGGCCCACACTCACATCAGGATCGACAAGACCTCGGGCATCATTGTGGTCAGGGGCGAGGAGCCGTACACCGCCCCGCGCGCGATGACCGACCCCGAACCCGGAGACTTCAGGCCGAAGCTGGTACCTATCCTGTAGGCGCCGATCCTATGTCTGGATGACCGGCCGTGTCTCAGTCCTACGTTTGCCGCAGCCTCAGCGAGAGCTTGATGTCCTTTCCTATCACGCAGTACCAAGGTCCCACTTGTACACCAGAGCCCCCCAGATACCCCCGATGATTATCATGATGAGCCCTGCTGCAAACACAGGACGTCCGAAGGAGGAGGGTGTGAAGTTGATCGCTAGGATTCCAGCCGACATCACGACAAATCCAACCACGGCCAGCAAATAAGGAATCCATTCCCCTTCCTTCATTCCGGGTCACCGCACTCTCTCTGTCTCAATCTCCGGGGAGCGACATCTACTTTTCTCTGGCATGCCGCCCCTACTGCATTCTCTCACCGTGTCGCCTGTGAACCTGATCGAGAGGAAGCTAGAGTCAGAGGACGCGCAGGGGGCCGCCTGTGCGTACAGTTCTCGGATACAGCTGGAATGGTCTCCCGGTCCTGCGTCCAGGCTCAGTGCTTGAACAGCCTGAGCCCGCTGAACACCATCGATATGCCGTGCTCGTCCGCGGCGGATATGGCCTCGTCGTCCCTGACGGAGCCTCCGGGCTGCACGATGGCCGACACGCCGACCTTGGCGGCCGCGTCGACGCCGTCCCTGAACGGGAAGAACGCGTCCGAGACGAGGATAGACCCCTTCGCGTCGGGCCCGGCCTTCATGCCGGCTATGGTCGTGGCGTCCACGCGGCTCATCTGGCCAGCGCCTACCCCGACCGTCCTCTCGCCCTTGACCAGGAGGATGGTGTTGGACTTGATATGCCTGCAGATCTTGGCCCCGAAGACCATCGCGTCGAGCTCCTCGGCGGAGGGGACGCGCTTGGTCACGACCTTCAGCTTGGTAGGGTCGAGGTCCGCGTACGGGTCCGTCTGTATCAGGAGCCCGCCCTTGACCTTGGCCATGAACATCCTGCCCTCCTCCCTCTTGATGGGCATGTTCGTCCTCAGCAGCCTGATGCTCTTCTTCTCCTCGAGGAGCTTCTCGGCGTCGGGGTCGTACCCCGGCGCTATGACCGCCTCGACGAAGTGGCTCGAGATCTCGGTCGCGGTCTCGAGGTCGACCTGCCTGTTGAGGCCGACTACGCACCCGAAGGCGCTGAGCGAGTCCGCGTTGTAGGCTATCCTGAACGCCTCGGCGATGGTCGCCGCGCACGCCACCCCTGACGGGTTCGTGTGTTTGATGACCGCGGCCGTGGGCTTCTCGAAGTCGGACACGATCGCCAGCGCGGCGTCGAGGTCCAAGACGTTGCAGTAGGATATCTCCTTCCCGTGCATCTTCTCCGCGGCCGCGACGCTCAGCGGCGTCTGGTCGAAGAGGTCCTTGTAGAACGCGGCCTTCTGGTGCGGGTTCTCGCCGTACCTGAGGTCGCTCAGCTTCTCGAACGACAGCGTGACGTTCTTGGGGAACAGCTCGCCGGAGAACTTCTTGCCGAGGAACGACGCGATGGCGGAGTCGTACCTGGCCGTCGCCCTGAACGCCTCCAGGGCGAGCTTCCTCCTCGTCTCGTCGGAGAGCCTGCAGTCGCTCTCCCTGAGCTCCTTCAGGATGGACTCGTACTGCGCGGGGTTGACGACCACGGCCACGGACGAGTGGTTCTTCGCCGCGGACCTTATCATGGATGGACCGCCGATGTCGATGTTCTCGATGGCGTCCTCGAGCTTCACGCCGGGCTTCGCCACGGTCGACTCGAACGGGTACAGGTTCACGACGACCATGTCTATCGGCTCGATGCCGTGCTTCCTGATGGCCTCCATGTGCTCCGGCTTCTCCCTCATCGCGAGGAGCCCGCCGTGGATGGCCGGGTGCAGTGTCTTGACCCTACCGTCGAGCATCTCCGGGAACTTGGTCACCTCGGAGACGCCCAAGACCGGGACGCCGCTCTTCTCGAGGAGTGTGGCGGTCCCACCGGTCGAAAGTATCTCTATCCCGAGCTCAGACAAGCCCTTGGCGAACTCGGCCAAGCCAGTCTTGTCGGAGACGCTGACTAACGCTCTCTTGATCCTGCTCATGCTTCATACGCTCCAATGTACGGCTGATGCATCCCTCCCCCTCAAGGGGCCACAGGTGTGCGGCAATGGTATCTTGTCGAGCGTTATAACCATTTTCCTAAGGGCCGGGCCGCCGGAGTGCGCGAGGTCATCGGGTGGCTTCTCGGACCTGTCCGCGCGGTCCTCTCAGGAGCGGGACCGAGGCCAAGACGGTGAGCCCGATGATCGCCCCTCCGATCGCCAAGGCAGCGGGGTATCCTCCCCATTCCGCCAGCAACATCGCCAACGGAGGAGCCACCGCGAACCCGAGGGAACCCAGGGCGTTGAACCCTCCCATGTAGGTCGCGTGCTCGCCTTTCGGCGTCAGGTCCCCCAGGAGCCCCAGGCTCGCGGGGAGGAGCATCGCGGCGACCGCTCCGGAGGTGGCCATCAGGATGGCCATCCCCGCCTGGCCGACATACCCGAGGAGCCCTATCATCACGGCGTAGGCGAACCCGCCCACTATGAGCATCGGTATCCTCCCGCGCTTGTCGGACAGCTTGCCGAACGGATACTGCAGCAACGCGAACGGGAGGAGGAACGCCGCGAGGTACATGCCCCTGACGGACGGCTCGGCGTCGAACTCGTAGGCTAGGTACAGGGGCAGGAGGAACACGAGGTATCCCGCGCTGAACCTCTCGGCGAAGCCGAACATGAACGGCGGGAGCACTCTCCGGTCCTTCGCGACGAACTTGAGCGCGGTAGCGATGGACTCCGGCTTGTTCTTGATGGGAGCGTCCTCCAGGAACACGAACGCTAGGACGCCCGCGAGTATGAAGAGCGCGGACGCCGCGTAGAGCGGGTACAGCGGGCCGAGGTCCCCGACCAACCCCCCGATGGGTGCCCCGAAGCCGATTCCTAGCGCGAGGCCGGTGCCCACGGCCCCCATGACGGCGCCGTACCTCTTCGCGTGGGCGATGTCGAGCGCCAGTGTCATCAGGAGGGACCAGGCCATCACCGTGAGTGCCCCCTGGACGAACCTCAGCGCGAGCAGCGTCGTCACGTCGGGGGCGAGGCTCATCGTGTAGTATAGCAGGGCGGAGCCGAAGAACCCTATCACGATGAAGATCCGTCTCTCGCCGCGCTTGTCAGAGACCGCTCCCCAGACGACACCGAAGATCATGTACGCGACCATCTCGACGGTTACGAACAGGGAGGCCATGGCGGCGGTCGAGTCGTACCTGTCTATGATGACCTCCTTGAGCGACGGCACGATGAATGTCTGGTTGAACATCGCGAGGAACGTCAGTCCCGCGATGACCATGACGGGCTTCTTGATGGATGTCATGACCGGCTCTACCGCATCCTATCCGTGCTCATGAATCGTTCGGTGCCGTCCCGGACGTGGTCCGCGTCACGCGGGGGCGAGCCCGAGGCCGCGCGTGACTGCCCTGCGGGCCAGGTGGAACGGCAGGTTGCCGTTCGTGGCGAGGAGGTCGTGGAACCGCTTCTCGTTGAAACCTCCTCCCAGCTTCTTCACGAGGTCCGCCTTGAGGTCGAGGACCATCTGCCTGCCGGTCAGGTATGAGAGCCCGTAGCCCGGGGTCTTCACGAACCCGAAGACGTCGTCCCGCGCGACCTTCCTCGAGGAGTTCGTCTCCTTCATGAACAGTCGGATGGCCTTCTCGAGCGAGGTCTCGCCCCTGGCGAGCCTCACGTCGTAGATGATCCTGCACGCTCTCCATATCGCGAAGTCGAGCATCGCGTGCCTGTCCGCGAGCGACGACCTGAACCCCCTGTCCATCATCATCTTCTCGCAGTACATCGCCCAGCCCTCCTGGGTCTCCCAGGACGGGACCATCGTGTCGGGCTCGATGAGCATCAGGGAGAGCTGGTGCATCCAGGGCTTCTTGTTGGATACGACGCCCTGGTGGAAGTGGCCCGGGTAGGCCTCGTGCGTCGCGAGGTTGGCGATGGCCGCCCTGGAGTAGACGTCCCGCAACGCCTCCCCGGAGGCCCTGGTCAGCATGAGTATGCCCTGCTGCCGCTCCTCGAAGGGAGCGGCCATCTCGAGCGCCGCGGTGGGGACGGCGCTCGCCATGAAGCTGGGCGTCTCGACGATATGCAGCTTCGCGTCGTAGTCCACGGTCGCGATGTCGTTCTCGACCATGAACCGCTTCGCCCGCTCGACCTCCAGCGCGGCTTCCGCGAACGCATCGTCGAACGTGGCCGGGGAGTCGTCCTTCATGATGGCGACCGCCGCTCCCGGGCCCAGCCCCGGCGCCATCCTCGACTCGGTCTCCGCCCTCTCCGCCCTCAGGCTCTTCAGGGATGCCTCGCCGAACGCGAGCACTTGGTCAGGCGTGAGCGGGAACCCCCGAATCTTGAGCAGCTTGGCGAGGTTGTCAGGTCCCATCGCGAACTCCGGCACGGCCCGCTCTTCCAGGTTCTTGAGCCAGTCGACATGCTCATTCACTGCCTCGTGCGCCCGGGCGACGTTCTTCGAGAGGTCGGCTGCGAGCCGCGCCGTGGCGTCCTTCTTGAAATGGTCTTCGAGGAACTCGAGGAAGGCGGGCAGCCCCTCCGCGGATTCGATGGACATCCTCGTCCAGTGCTTGACGGGCCTGCCCGGCGTGAACCTCGTCCTGAACTGCTCCAGGTACCTGGGGATCTCCCCGACCTTGGAGGAGGCCCACTCGGCCTTCTTCTCGGGCGTCGCGTAGTCCCTCGTCAGCATCAGCAGCATGGCCCCTCCCGGGGCCTCGACCGCCTCAGGGGACATGCGCCCCTGCGGGTAGTCATCGACCGCGAACCTCTGGAGCGCCTCGCTCATCCGGAGGACCTCGAGGGATGTCTGCTGGTCGTCGTCGAGCTCCTCGGACGCGGCGACCCTCTCGGCCTTCCTCAGCCACGATGTGAGATGGGTGGAGGTGTCCTCGACGCGCCTGAAACCCCCGTGGGGCAGCATGCCGTCGTACGGGTCGTGCATCCCGAACCGGGTCCCGGCGTCAGGGTTCAGCCTGAACAGTTCCCTGACCATCTCGTCGTTGAGGGCGTCGAAATCCTCCGAGGCCATGTCCCCTCTCACTCTATCGAGGGCCTGGGCATCAGCCCAGCCTCCTGGACTATCCTGGGCACCATCTCCTCCCACATGACGGCCATGATGTGGACTCCGTGGACCCCCTTCATGCCCTTGAGGGTCTCGATCTGCTCGACGCACAGCTTGATGCCCTCCTCCTTGGAGTCCTTCGCGTTCTTCATCCGGTCGATGATGTGGTTGGGGACGATCATCCCCGGGACCTTGTTCTTCATGTACCTGGCGGCGCCCGCGGTCTTCATCGGGAGCACGCCCGCGAGTATGTGCACCTTCTTGTCGAGCCCGCGCGCCCTGACCTCGTCCATCCACTTCTCGAACATGTCCATGTCGAATATGGCCTGGGTCTGGACGAAGTCCGCCCCGGCCGCGACCTTCTTCGCCAGCCTCGCGGCCCTGAACTCGTACGGCGTCGCGAACGGGTTCTCGGCGCACCCGAGGTACACCTTCGGCGGGTCCTTGATCTCCTGGCCCCCTACCTGCTTCCCCTCGCGCCTGAGCTTGTCGAACACGGCCAGCTCCGATACCGAATCGAAGTCGAACACGCTCTTCGCGCCCTTCTCGTTCCCGAAGATCTGGTGGTCCCCGGTCAAGCAGAGGACGTTCCTGATTCCGAGCGCGCTCGCGCCCAGGAGGTCGCTCTGCAGGGCGATCCTGTTCCGGTCCCTGCAGGTCATCTGTATGACCGGCTCGACGCCCTCCCTCATGACGACGACGGCGCTCGCGATGCTCGAGAGCCTCACGACGGCCGTCTGGTTGTCCGTCAGGTTGAACGCGTCTGCGGACCCCTTGAGCATCCTCGCGTGGTGCACGAGCGGCTCGGGGTTGGCGGACTGGGGCGGGCCTATCTCGGCTGTCACGGCGAACCTGTCAGACTCGAAGACCTTCTCGAGGTTGCTGCCAGCCTTCATCTGACCGCCTCCTTCCCCTTCTTCTGGTGTTGCGTGAGCTTCGCGTCCTCCCTCACGTACACCCGCCTGCCGCCAGAGTGGCTCGTGGACCAGTCCTTGGGCGGTGAGACCTGTTCGATGAGCTGCATCCTGTTCTGGACCTTCAGCCGCTCATGGATGGCGTACCATGCGCAGTCGACCTCGAGGTTGACCTCGCACTTGCCGTTGGCCGACCCTCCGCACGGGCCGTTGAGCATGCTCTTCGCGCACCTCGCGATCGGGCATATGCCGCCGGTGGTGTGTATGATGCAGTTGCCGCACCCGACGCACTTCTCGGACCAGACGCCCTGCTCTTCGGGCACGCCGAATATGCCGGTGTTCAGGGCCGGGAAGACGAGCTTCTTCGGGTACATGTCTCCTATGGTCTGCGCCCCCAGGGAGCAGGCCATGGACAACACGAGGTCGGAGTCCTCTATCTTGTCCTCGACCTCCTTCACCCACTCCTTCTCGCACTGGCGCTCGACCACTAGCGCCTCGAACTCCTGCTTCCTGCCCTCCTTCCTCGCCTTCAGCCTCAGGGCGGAGGCGAGCGTCCTCGCCTCCTTCTCGCCGCCCGCGAGGCATATCGCGACGCAGCTCCTGCAGCCTATGACCTTGACGCTCTTGTACGGCGCGACCATCTCGGCTATCTCAGCCATCGGCTTCCTCTTCGCGACTATCATCGGTCATCGCCTCCCTTGCCTATCGGGCCGAGCCGCTTCGCGACATCGACCATCCTCGAGACGATCTCGGATAACTTCCAGGCCATGGTCGAGGACGCGTTGAACATCTCGACCCGCTCCTTCTCGATGCCCAGGTCCGCCAGGGTGGACTTGACGTACTCCACCCTCTTCCGCCCCTCGATCGAGCCAGTGTCGTAGTAGCAGTTCTTCTCGAGGCATCCGAGTACGAAGACGGAGTCCGCCCCGTCCTCGAGCGCCTGCAGTATGTGCAGCCC
>JAUPMC010000120.1 GCA_030836605.1 Thermoplasmatota archaeon
CACGCCTCTGCTGTATCTCGCGTATCGCGTCGCCCATGACGTCCTGCGGGATGTTGATGAACACCTTCTGCATCGGCTCGTAGAGCGTCCTGCCAGCCATGCACATCGCGCCGTAGATGGCGGACCTCGCAGCCGGTATGACCTGGGCGGGGCCCCTGTGGATGCTGTCCTCGTGGAGCTTCGCGTCCACGAGCTTGATCTTCATCGCCATGCACTTCTCGTTGCAGAGCGGGCCCCGGTTCATGGCCTCCAGGTAGGCCTCCTTGATGAGCTCCATCGTCTCGTGCAGGTACTGGATACCCTTGGTCGTGTCCAGCAGCATGTTCGTGCCGTGGAACGCGATAATGCCCCTGGCCTCGTCCCTCTCCATGCCGAGCTCCTGGAGCTGCTTCGCGACCGCCTTGGCGTCCTTGACCCTGCCCTCGGTCTCGATCACGCCCGAGCGCATGGCATCGACGACCGCGGTCGGGAGCGGCTCGACCTCGATGTAGAACCTGTTGTGCTTGTTCGGGGACTTGCCCTCGAACGGCCCGCCGGAGCCGGTCACGCACTCCCTGAACACGACGATTGGCTGTGAGGTCTTGATCTCGACCTTGTGCTCGTTGACTATCCTGTAGTTGGTGATCTCCAGGTGCAGCTCGCCCATGCCGGACATCAGGTGCTCGCCGGTCTCCTGGTTGATCTCGACCTGTATGGACGGGTCCGCCTTGGCGACGGTCCGGAGGACATCGACCAGCTTCGGCAGGTCCTTCGTGTGCTTCGCCTCGATGGCGACCGTGACGACCGGGTCGGAGTAGTGGACGATCTTCTCGAACGGCTGCATCTCAGGGTCGCTGGACACGGTGGAGCCCGCGATCGCGTCCTTGAGCCCGGATATGGCGACGACGTTGCCCGCGTCTATCTCATCGACCGGGATCCTGTCAGCGCCTACCGTGAGCGAGACCATCTGCGCCCTGTTCGGGTTGGGCATGCCTATGATGTGCATCTCCTGGCCCTTGACGACCTTGCCACTGAACAGCCTGCCGACGGCGACCTCTCCAGCGTGCGGGTCGACGATGATCTTCGTGACCATCATGGCGACCGGGCCCTCGGGGTCGCAGTTCAGCATGCCCTTGCCGAAGTTGGACTCGGGGTCCCCGTGCCATATGATGGGCACCCTGAGCTTCTGGGCGTCGGCCGGGTTCGGCAGGTGCATGATGACCTCCTCGAGGAGGACCTCATGGAGCGGCGCCCGCTTCGCCAGGGACTTCTGGTCGCCCTTCTTGCAGTACTCGTATATGTCCTTGAACGTGATGTTCGTCTTCTTCATGTAGGGCACGCTGATGGCCCAGTTGTTGAACGCGGACCCGAGGATGATGTTCCCCGTGGAGACGTTCATCGCCCACTTCTCCTTCAGCTCGGGCGGCAGCAGGTTCTGGACCTTGAGGTGGACCTCGTTCATGATGGCCGCGAGGCGCTCCTGCATCTGCTCGGGGGTGACCTGGAGCTCGTTGATGAGCCTGTCGACCTTGTTGATGAAGAGTATGGGGTGCACGCGCTCCTTGATGGCCTGCCTGATGACCGTCTCGGTCTGCGGCATCACGCCCTCGACCGCGCACACGAGGATGATCACGCCGTCGATGGCCCTCATGGCCCTCGTGACATCGCCTCCGAAGTCCACGTGCCCGGGGGTGTCGATCAGGTTGATCAGGTATTCCTGGCCCTTGTAGTCGTAGACCATGGACGCGCTCGCCGCGTTGATGGTGATTCCCCTTGCCTGCTCCTGCTCGTCGAAGTCCAGGAGCAGCTGCTTGCCCGCGAGGTCCTCGGACATCATGCCCGAGCCCGCGATGAGGTTGTCTGAGAGTGTGGTCTTACCGTGGTCGATGTGCGCGGCCGTGCCGATGTTGCGTATGAACTTGGTCTGCCTCATCAGGGCCTGCGCCTTCTTGATGTTGTCTTCCTTCCGTCCCATACAATCACCATGGGTCTAGCTCTATTCGGACGCGATCCGAAACCGCCGAACAGTAAATCATGTAAGTGGTTTGCGCACCCGCTCACCGGGCGGAGGACGCGACCCTCTCGATCTCTTCCTTCTTCGCGACTGAGGTCGAGTTGATGTCGTTCTTGGCCGCCGCGATGAGCTCGTCCGCGAGGCACTCGCCTATCGGCTTCTTGCTCTTGTGGGAGGACTCGAGCGTCGCCCGGCATAGATGCCTGAGCGCGAGGTCGACCCTCCTGGCGGGGGCGACATCGACCGCCTTTGGGACGGATATGCCGCCGTACTGCAGCCTCGTGACCTCTTCCCTCGGGGCCGCGTTCTGGAGCGCGTCCACGAGCACCTGGAGCGGGTTCTGCTTCGTCTTCGCCGCTATGATGCCGAAGGCGTCCTCGACCGCCTTGTAGGACTTCATCTTCTTGCCGGTGAAGTCCTCGGTCCGCATCATGTTGTTGATGAGCCTCTCGACGATGCTCATCTTGGCTTTCCCGAAGGCCTTGCTGGTGTGCCTCCCGCCCGTGTGCGGCACGGCCACGGGGGTCACATCTATGTATCTCGCCATGCCAGCGTCACTCAGCGTCACTCCGGACACGTCGTACTTGCCGAACATGAGCACGTTCCCCA
>JAUPMC010000121.1 GCA_030836605.1 Thermoplasmatota archaeon
CGAAACCACAGCAACCTTTTAATACGGCAACTTGTTATCGAGCCACCTTATCATCCAACCAGGGGTATCAGATGGCTCAGAAAGCAAGGGCTGTGGCTAAGAAGGTAAAGGACAAGTGGCGCGCGAAGGAGTGGTACAACATCCACGCGCCTGACATGTTCAGCAAGATGCAGCTCGGGGAGACCCCGTCGGACACGCCTGACCACGTCATGGGCAGGATAGCCGAGGCGACGGTCCAGGACCTCACAGGCGACTTCTCGAAGATGCACATCAAGCTCAGGTTCAAGGTCACCGACGTCCGGGGCTTCGACGCGTTCACGCTCTACGACGGTCACACGCTGACCAACGACTACGTCCGGAGGCTCACCAGGAGGAAGAGGACCAAGACCGACGCGGTCGTCGACGTCATCACGAAGGACGGCTGGGAGGTCAGGGTCAAGCCCATGGCGGTCTCGGAGCAGCGCATACAGGCGTCCCAGGAGACCGCGATCAGGAACATCATGAAGGAGTCCGTCCTGAAGGTCGCCTCGGAGTCGACCATAAGCGACCTCGTGCGCAAGATCATCATGGGCGAGATGGCGAAGGCCATCTCGGACGCGTCCAAGAACATCGTCCCGGTCAAGAGGATAGAGATCGGCAAGAGCGAGGTCATAAGGGCAGGCAGGCCGCCGGAGCCCGGAGAGGCCCCGATCGTGGCGCCTGAGGAGCCCGCGCCAGAGCCCGAGCCGCAGGCCCCAGAGGCCCCGGCGGAGGAGCCCCCGAAGCCGGAAGAGCCGGCCCCGAAGGACGCTGCCGCTCCAGCCGAGGAAGAGATCCCCCCTGAAGAGAGGGCGCAGTGAGCCCGCGGGGGGCCGCGCCTGCTCCGAGGGGTGGCAGCACATGTCGGGGTGGCTCAGCCTGGTAGAGCGTCGGACTCATAGGGAGTTCTTCTGACCAGATGCTCCTAGGACATCCGAAGGCCGCGGGTTCGATTCCCGTCCCCGACACCATTATCAGAGGAGAGGGCGTTCCCTCGCCCTCGGGACACCACATGAGGGTCATCATCTACACTGGCAAGGGCGGCGTCGGCAAGACGTCGGTCGCAGCGGCGACCGCGCTGAGGTCCGCCGAGCTCGGCCACAGGACGGTCGTCATAAGCACGGACGCCGCCCACAGCCTCTCCGACTCGCTCGAGGTCTCCCTGTCGGGGACCGTCCAGCGCATCCAGAAGAACCTCGACGGCATCGAGGTCGACATACAGCTCGAGCTGGAGACCCGCTGGAAGGAGATTCAGGCGTACTTCTCGGACTTCCTGGCGTCCCAGGGCATGGACAACGTGTCCGCGAAGGAGATGGCCGTGTTCCCGGGCATGGAGCTCATGTCCGCCCTGTTCTACGTCGAGGATTTCCACAAGTCCAAGGAGTACGACGTCGTCGTCATGGACACCGCCCCGACCGCAGACACCCTCAGGCTGCTCGCGTTCCCCGACATCGCCAACTGGTACTTCGACCACCTGTTCCACATGTTCAGGAACGCCCTCAAGGTCGCCAGGGCCACAGTCGGCAGGGTCGTGTCGACGCCGCTGCCCACGGACGAGTTCCTCCAGGACATCGAGGACCTCAGGGAGAGGCTCAGGTACGTCAGGGACCTGCTGTCCGACCCGGAGATCACGTCCGTGAGGCTCGTCGTCAACCCCGAGAAGATGGTCATCTCGGAGACCCAGAGGGCCTACACGTACCTGTGCATGTACGGCTACACGGTCGAGAGCATCGTGGTCAACAGGATACTGTCCGAGGGCATATCCGACCCGTTCTTCGCGGACAAGCTCGAGGAGCAGAGGGCCCACCTCAAGACGATAGACGAGATGTTCTCGCCCCTGAAGACCTTCAGGGCGGGGCTCATGCCGAGGGAGGTCCTAGGCAGAGCGGCTTTGGAGGGGCTGGCGGACCAGCTGTTCGGCGACGAGGACCCGACCAAGGCCTACTCCCTGGAATCGCCCATGAGGATCATATCCGGCGATGGGGAGAACCGCCTGGCCGTGAAGCTCCCGTTCCTGATGGACCAGAAACTAGAGCTATATACGCGCAAGGATGTTCTCGTACTGCAGCTAGGCGCGTTCAAGAAGTCCATAGTGCTGCCCTACGCGCTCGCGGGGAAGAAGCTCCTCGGGGCGGACCTGGACGGGGCCTGGCTCACCATCAGGTTCGAGGGTGATGAGGTTGTCCGAAAGAAGGAGAAAGGGCGTCGAGGCCGCAAAACGCCTCGAAAGGCACGTTGAGGAGATCGTCGCCGAGGTCACGACCAAGGAGACCATGACGCACTTCGTGAACGCGGGCATGGAGGTCGTCCAGGCCGCGAACGTGGCCCTGAGCAAGATCGAGGTCCCGCACGAGACCAAGGTCAGGATACACAAGGCCGAGAAAGAGGTCCTCCTGGCCGCCAAGAGCTTCATAGACGCCGTCCTGACCGAGCTCGAGAAGGAGATGCCGGAGAAGAGGGGCAAGCTCGAGAAGGTGGAGATCAAGCGGAAATCGAAGTAGCCCTCCGAAATCCCCGGCGTCGGGGCGCACAACTTTTCTACAAGTAGCCCTTTACGGAGAACCGTCAACCAGGGGTGTCTTACCGTATGGTAAAGATGTTAGTTCCGTACCCGGACAAATGCACGGGGTGCAGGTTCTGCGAGATGGTATGCTCGCTGTACCATGAAGGCAAGGTCAACCACGCGGACGCGCGTCTGCAGGTGCACAGGAGGGACATCAAGACCGATTTCCCGGCGGTGTGCACGCACTGCGTGTCGTGTGGGGATGAATGCTGCGTCCTGAACTGCCCGGTCGAGGCGATCAAGAACGAGGACGGCATCGTGAGGGTCGAGGAGAGCGAGTGCACGGCGTGTGGGACATGCGTCGAGGTGTGCCCGTTCGGCGTGATGCGCATGGAGGAGGTCGCGTTCAAGTGCGACCTGTGCGGAGGCGACCCGACCTGCGTCAAGTTCTGCCCGATGGGCGCCATCAAGTTCGAGGAGCCGAAGCCGGAGCAGTACGAGCTCGTCAAGAAGCTGCTCGAGGAGGAGGAGTGACATGAAGGGATACGCGGGAAGGATACTCAAGATAGACCTCACGACCGGCAGGAGCTCCATCAAGACCATAGACGAGCGGTACGCGAGGAAGTACCTGGGAGGCCAGGGCTTCACGGTCGAGCTCGTCTACCACGGCGTGCCCAAGGGCGCGGACGCGCTCTCGCCCGAGAACGTCCTCGCGATGGCCCCCGGCATGTTCGCCGGGTTCCCGATCCAGACGGGCGGCAAGACCGCGTTCGCGGCCAAGTCGCCCGCGACCAACACGCTCGCGGAGAGCGTCATGGGCGGGTCCATCGGGGCCGAGCTCAGGCACGCGGGCTTCGACGCGCTCGAGATACACGGTAGGAGCGACAAGCCGGCGTACATATTCATAGAGGACGACAAGGTCGAGGTGAACGAGGCCGACGACATCTGGGGCAAGGACACCAGGGTCACCCCGGAGACGCTCAAGAAGCGCCACGGGTGGGACGTCAAGGTCGCCTGCATCGGCGTCGCCGGCGAGAAGCTCGTCCGGATGGCGTGCATCGACTGCGACGACAGGCAGTCCGGCAGGGCCGGGCTCGGGGCGGTCATGGGCTCGAAGAACCTCAAGGCGATAGTCGTCAGGGGCACCAAGGACCTCGAGCCCGCGGACCCCGGCGCGCTGCTGGAGATCGCCCTCAGGTACCAGAAGATCATGGAGGCCGCGCCCTCCTTCGTCGAGGACACGAAGTACGGCACCGGGGAGTTCCTGGGCTGGATCAACAAGGAGAAGGGCGTGTTCCCGACCAGGAACTGGCAGGAGAGCGTGTTCAAGGAGCGGGAGCAGGTCGACCC
This sequence comes from Thermoplasmatota archaeon, assembly GCA_030836605.1. Taxonomy (GTDB): domain Archaea; phylum Thermoplasmatota; class Thermoplasmata; order UBA10834; family UBA10834; genus UBA9653. The sequence continues at coordinate 3,872 of JAUPMC010000121.1, forward strand.
CTACTACTGGGCGACCAGGTACGTGACCAAGAACAAGGCCTGCTTCTCGTGCACCAAGCCCTGCGGCAAGCTGTTCGAGGTCAAGGACGGCAAGTTCGCCGGCGTCGTCATCGACGGGCTGGAGTACGAGACCCTGTACTCGCTCGGCGGCACCTGCGGCAACTCGCGGATCGAGTCGGTCGCCAGGGCGAACGAGGTCTGCGACCTCGTCGGCATAGACACCATATCCGCGGGCGTCACGATCGGGTTCGCGATGGAGCTCGTCCAGAGGGGCATACTGACCGAGCAGGAGGTCGGCATGAAGCTCACCTGGGACAACGCCGAGGACGCCGTCCCGAAGATGTGCGAGCTCATGGGCAACCGGGAGGGCTTCGGGGACGTCCTGGCGGACGGGGTCAAGAGGGCCGCTGAGAGGATAGGCAAGGGCTCGGCGAGGTACGCGATACACACGAAGGGGTTGGAGCCGCCCGCGTACGATGTCAGGGGCATGAAGGGCCATGGGCTGGCGTACATGACCTCCACCAGGGGCGCGTGCCACCTGAGGGCCGGGTTCTACGCCCCGGAGCTCGTGGGCAAGTTCTGGCGCTGGGAGGGCATAGACAGGTTCTCCACCGAGGGCAAGGGCGCGATGGTCGCCACCATGGAGAACTTCATGTGCGTCTACGACTCGATCGGGCTCTGCAAGTTCTCGAGGGGCTTCTTCCTCATAGACAAGCTCAGGGAGGTCATCAGGGCCATCACCGAGCTCGAGTTCACCGAGGACGAGCTGCTCAGGGCGGGCGAGAGGATCCACAACATGAAGGGTAACTTCAACGCGCTCCACGGGGTCACGAGGAAGGACTGGCTGCTGCCCCCGAGGATACTCGAGGACCCGATCCCCGACGGGCCGTCGAAGGGCTCCAAGATAAGCGTCGAGGAGATGAACAAGATGCTCGACGACTACATGGCATTCAGGAAGTGGGACCACGAGGGCGTCCCGAGCCCGGAGAAACTGAGGGAGCTGGACATAGCCTAGGCTGCCCGGAGAACAAACCCGACAAACCCCTTGAGTCCACCATTTTCTCAGATGAGCTTGATGGTGTCGGAGAGCTTGAGCAGCTCCCTCTTCGCCGCCGCTGGGTCGCCCCTGCTCGGGAGGACCGTCACGATCAGGGCCTTCCTGCCGGCGCCGACGACGACCAGCTTCGAGTCCTCGCTCTCGACCAGCACGCTCATGGGGGTCCCCACCCTGAGCTCGGAGTTGGCGGTCGAGGCGGCGCCTATCAGGGTCGCGCACATGATGGCGAACGTGTCCATGGACACGCCCTCCGGCAGGTCCGCCGCGATGACGAGGCCGTCCCTGCTGATTATCGCTGACGCGATCGACCCGCAACTCTGCCTGAGGGCCCTCAGGGCCGGCTTGAGCTCCATGTCAGCCACCTCCCAGCGGTTCCACCCTGAACACGCAGTGCTTGTCGCCCTTGCTGATGCACTCTACCTCCTCGCAGTGGAGGCGCTTGTGCCCGTTGACCTCGTAGACCCGCTTCACGATGCCGCGGAGCCTGTGGCAGGTCGGGATGTCCGACTCGCAGGCCTCGATCGAGCCTTCGGCGACAGCGTCGGTCTCCTCGAAGACTATGTTGTCCACCCAGCCCCTGGCCCTGAGCAGGTTCGAGCATATCTCGAAGTACTTGTCCGGCTCCTGGAGGGCGATCTTGGAGACCTCGTCCCCGAGTATCATGCCCTCCCTGAAGAACAGGCCGTAGCACGCCTGAGACATCACACCCTCGTAGAGCTTGCGTATCTCCTCGTACTCGGCCTGGGAGAGCTTGACGAACTTCATCGCGACCGCCCTTGGATTCGTATTGATGATATTTAATGTTTGGCGCACGGGCATCGAGCCAGACTACTCACGCCAGCCCCGCGCGAGCGGCGTGTTGAAAAGTCTTTATGTGTGGTACTCGATTGAGCCACAAGGAGAACATGTTTTCCGATGAGGACGGCCGGCTGGCTGTCGGGGGTGCGAGGGCCGTCGTCGAGGGTCATGTGAGGAAGGAGACACCGGTCAGGCTCGACCTGCCCAGCGTGTTCAAGAAGAAGTCGGGCGTGTTCGTCACGCTCACGACCCACCCCTCCGGGGACCTCAGGGGATGCATAGGCTACCCTGAGCCGCTGCTGCCCCTCGAGGAGGCGCTCAGGGATTCGGCCGTGAGCGCGTGCTCCAGGGACCCCAGGTTCCCGCCGGTCAAACCGGCCGAGCTGGACACGGTCAAGGTCGAGGTGAGCCTCCTGACGCCCCCGGAGGAGATCAAGGTCAAGAAACCGACGGACCTCCCGAAGCACGTCGAGGTCGGGTCCGACGGGCTCATAGTGCAGCGCGGGCTGAACCGGGGCCTGCTGCTGCCCCAGGTCCCCGTGGAGTGGGGATGGAACCCCGCGGAGTTCCTCTCGCAGACATGCCTGAAGGCCGGGCTCGCCCCCGACACTTGGCTCAGGGAGGGCACGAAGGTGTTCAAGTTCCAGGCGGAGGTCTTCTCGGAGGACAGCCCCCGCGGAGCGGTCAAGAGAAGGAGTCTGGATGAAGAGCATGGAACTTGTCATTGAGGGCGAGTGCTACATATCCGGCCGGTTCGAACGGGCGTGCGTCGGGATAGACGGAGGCAGGATAGTCGCCCTCGCGCGGAACCTGGACGGGGACAGGCGCATCGACTTCGGCAGCAGGAAGATACTGCCGGCGGCCATCGATTCACATGTGCACTTCAGGGAGCCGGGGATGACCCACAAGGAGGACTTCGGCACAGGGTCCCTGGCGGCGCTCCACGGAGGGGTGAGCTGCGTGTTCGACATGCCCAACACGGCCCCCCCGACGACGACCGTCTCCGCGCTCGACGACAAGGCGAGGGCCGCGGCCGCGAGGTCTCTCGTCGACTTCGGCCTGTTCGCGGCTGTCCGGCCAGGGGCCGACATAGCCGCGCTCGCGGGCAGGGCGATAGGGTTCAAGCTCTACATGGCCGGCACGACCGGGGACCTGCTCGTGCCGTCACTCGCATCCGTCCAGAAGGAACTCGCGGATGTGGCCAGGTCCGGGAAGGTCCTCGCGGTGCACGCCGAGGACGAGACCATCAGGCGCAAGGAGCCCGCCAAGGGGCCCGCGGACCACCTCAGGAACAGGCCGAACGAGTGCGAGGCGAGCGCGATACGCAAGGTCGCGAGGGCGGCGGAGGGGTGCAGGGTGCACATATGCCATGTCTCCGCGAAGGACTCGTTGCCGCTCGTGCAGGGCCAGCCCAACCTCACCTCCGAGGTGACGCCGCACCACATGCTCCTGGACAGGGACCGGCCGCTCGGGACCTTCGGCAAGGTCAACCCGCCCCTCAGGACGAAGGGGGACAGGCAGGCGATGTTCCTCGCTTTCAAGCAGGGCCAGTTCGACACGATGGCGTCGGACCACGCCCCGCACACGGTCGACGAGAAGAAGGAGGACTTCGACTACGCGCCCAGCGGCATGCCCGGAGTCGAGACGATGTTCCCGCTCATGCTCCAGCACGTGAGGGACAAGCACCTCGCGCTGGCGACCGTGGTCAAAGCCCTGTGCGAGAGGCCAGGGGAGATATTCGGGATCAAGAAGGGCAGGATAGAGGTCGGGTACGACGCGGACCTCGTGGCCGTAGACTTCATGGCCGGGCGTGACATCAGGGCGGACGACATGCACTCGAAGTGCGGATGGACAGCGTACGAGGGGATGCCGGCCGTGTTCCCGAGGGCGACCGTGGTCCGGGGAGAGCTTATGATGAAGGACGAGGAACAGGCGGGCGAGTCCAGGGGACGGGACGTTGTCGCAAAGGACAGATGACCCGACCGGGCCCGACCTGTCGGAGCTGGACGGGCTCAAGTACGCGTGCCTGGACGGGTGCGCGCTCTGCTGCCTGTGCCAGCCCGAGCTGCTCCCGGAAGAGGAGAGCAGGTTCAGAGCCGACCCCGAGCTCTCGAGGGGCATCGCCGACAGGCACATCTCGCCGGACGTCGACGGCGCCGCGCTGAGGCTCCAGGGGGAGCACGGGGCCTGCCATTTCCTGAGGGGCAAGAGATGCTCGATCTACGGCCTGCGCCCGCACTACTGCAGGGCCTTCCCGCTCAGCGTCTTCGCTGGATGGAGGATACAGGTCAACGCGAACCTGTCGTGCAGGGGCATGGGTCTCCCGGGTGAGGACATGAGGGCGACCGCGCAGTCGCTCCTCGCGCGCCTTGGGGACGCGCAGCTCCGCGGGGAGCTCGCCGAGTCGAGGAAGGTGTTCGACGA
>JAUPMC010000122.1 GCA_030836605.1 Thermoplasmatota archaeon
CGGAGAACCCCCGGCCTATCGCAACGACGACGTCCTGGACCGCGAGCGCCATCGCTGGGTCTGGGGCGCGGGTGTGGTCTATCTCCACATCCCCCTCCTCGGAGTCTATGGACAGGCGCACGCCGGTCCTGCGCTCGAGGGCGGTCTTCGTCTCCCCGCCCTTGCCTATGAGCACGCCGACGCGGTCCGTCGGGATCTTGACTGACTGTGTCATGGCTTCGTAATCTCCTTCAGTTCGGCCTCGACATCTATCTCCACGTCTTTCTTTCTGAAGTACCTTGCGATGTTGTTCAAGTCGCGCCTGAGCCACTCGAGCGCGTTCGGGTGGTCCCTGTGCACCGCCTGGCCGACATCGATGATGACCGGCTCCCCGCCGAGCATCAGTATGTTGAACTCGCTCAGGTCGCAGTGGACCAGGTACGCCTTCCTGTACGAGAGGCGCATGTAGTCCAGTATCGTCCTCGCGGTCTTCCCGGGGTCCTCGAGGTCCACGTTCCTGAGCTGCCTCGCGGGCTCGCACTCGTCGCCTATGTACTCCATGACTATGATGTTCTGGTGGCGAGCGATGGGCTTCGGGACGCGGACGCCAGCCCTGTGGAGCGCGTCCAGGTTCATGTACTCCTTCTCGGCCCAGACCAGGATGAGCCTCTTCCGGTTGCCTCCGCCCACGCCGCGGAACCTGGGGTCGCCCGCGACGTACTTGTACATGTCGCCGAAGGTGGCGGTCGAGGTCCTGAATATCTTCACCGCCACGAACTCGCCCTTCGCGGTGCTCGCCCTGAACAGGTTGCCCTCCTTGCCGGTGGACAAAGTGAAGTCGAACTTGTCGACGACCCCGTCGGTCATCAGCTTGTATATGCGCATCAGGTTCTGCTTGTTGAAGACCTCGTCGTACGACTTCCGGTCGTCGTCGTCCTTCCTGCGCATCTTCCAGGAGTCGCGGACGCGCTCAAGCGCCTTCTCCACTCCCTGGCTCTTCGCATCGTAGGGCAACGGCAACACCCTGCGCTTCAGAATATGTCAATCGACTTGGGAAGCATCTTCTTCCTGCTCAGGTACATCGCCTGGGTCTTCGTGTACCTGTACATGATGTTGGCCTTCTCGTCCTGGAAGTCCCACGGCTGCACGATGACCAGGTCGCCCTCCCTGATCCACATGCGCTTCTTGATCTTGCCGGGTATGCGGCCCATGCGAGACTTCCCGTCCGCGCACATGACCTTGATCCTCGAGGCGCCCAGGAGCTGATCCGCTATCCCGAATATCTCCCTGTCCTTCTTTCGGGGCAATCGCACTCTGACGAACTCTGGCTGCCCGTCAGGGCCCAGTTTGACCTCCTCTTCCTGTTGGCGTCCTCGGTGGAATGGCATATGTCTCAGTCCGTGGTGAGAAGTAATATTCTGCGCATACTTAAGCGTGCTGGACATGGTTTGGAGCTGGTGCCAGACTCTGTCTCGGACGGGTCGCGTGGACATGGCCGGGCCCCCCGCGTGTCCGGAATGCGACACGGTCCGGCGGAGGGTGTTGTCGCTGGGTCAGCACACCCTTATACGCACTGTCGAATCGGACGAGCGGAGGCGACGACTCCATGGAAAACCCCGCTCAGAAGAAGGAGAAGCCGAAGATACTCCTCGCGTACTCAGGCGGCCTGGACACGTCAGTGGCGATCCACTGGCTCAATCAGATGCACGGCTGCGATGTCGTCACCGTGACCGTAGACGTCGGTCAAACTGACGACCTCAAGGACGCGATGAGGAGGGCCAGGGCCATAGGGGCGTCGCGCGCGTGGGTGATAGACGCGAAGAAGGAGTTCGCCGAATCCTACGTCCTACCTGCGCTCAAGGCCAACGCGCTCTACGAGGGGAGCTACCCGCTCGGGACGGCCATCGCGCGACCGCTCATGGTCGCGAAGCTGGTCGAGATGGCGAAGCGGCTCGGGGCGGACACGATAGCTCACGGGTGCACCGGCAAGGGGAACGACCAGGTCCGGTTCGAGGTGTCGATCATGGCGCTCGCCCCCGATATGAAGATCATGGCTCCCACCAGGGAGTGGAAGATGTCGCGCGAGGACGAGATCGAGTACGCGAAGGCCAACGGCATCCCGATACCCGTGACGGTCGACGCCCCGTACAGCATTGACGAGAGCGTCTGGAGCCGGGCGATCGAGTGCGGCGTGCTCGAGGACCCATGGGAGGAGCCCCCCGAGTCCATATATGGCTGGACCAAGGGCGTGGGCGCGACCCCTGACAAGCCCGAGTATGTGGAGATAGGCTTCGTCGAGGGGAAGCCCGTGTCCCTCAACGGGGTCCAGATGGAACTCCTCGACATCATCGTGGCGCTGAACGAGGTCGCCGGGAATCACGGCGTCGGCAGGATAGACATCATCGAGAACCGGCTCGTAGGGATAAAGTCGAGAGAGATCTACGAGGCCCCCGGGGCGACTGTGCTGATCAAGGCGCACCAGGACCTCGAGGGCATGGTCCTGCCCAAGGACCTCCTGCACTACAAGAAGACCGTCGAGCAGCACTACGCGGACCTAGTGTACAACGGCCTCTGGTTCTCCCCGCTCAAGACAGCCCTCGACGCGTTCGTGGATAGCACACAGGAGAACGTCACGGGCACTGTCAAGGTCAAGCTCCACAAGGGGAGCGCGGTGGTCGTGGGCAGGGAGTCGCCCTGCTCGCTGTACAGCGCGGCCCTGTCCACGTACGACAAGGGCGACGCGTTCGACCATTCCGCCGCGAAGGGGTTCATCTATGTCTGGGGGCTGCCTCTGAAAGTGGGGGCGCTCGCCAGGGCGGCCCGGGCAAACGGGAACGGTGTTTCGAATGACAGCGCGGTCATCGAGGAACCCTGCGCCACGTGTAAGTGACGAGTTCCTCGGGTTCACAGGCTCCGTCCATTACGACAGGAGGCTCTGGAAGCACGACATAGCTGGCAGCATCGCCCACGTGCACGCGCTCGCGCACGCGGGCGTACTGACCAAGGGCGAGAAGGATGACCTCATCTCCGGCCTCAGGGAGGTCGCGAGGGAGTGCGCCAGAGGGACGGCCGTCTTCGACCCGCGGCTCGAGGATGTGCACATGAACATCGAGCGGATGCTCACGGACCGCGTGGGCGACGTCGGCGCGAAGCTGCACACGGGAAGGAGCAGGAATGACCAGGTAGCCCTGGACATGAGGCTCATGACGCGCGAGTCGCTCGTCGGGGTGATGGCGGAGGTCGTGGCCCTCCATGATATCATCCTAAGGAAGGCCTGCGAGGCTGGCGGGGCGGTCCTGCCAGGGTACACGCACCTCCAGCACGCCCAGCCGGTACTGCTCTCGCATCATCTCCTGGCGCACTTCTGGAGGCTCCGGAGGGACTTCCAGAGGATGGCTGACTGTTACGCGCGCGTGAACGTGTCCCCCCTCGGGGCCGGGGCCCTCGCGGGGACCGCGTTCGGCATAGACAGGGACATACCCGCGGGCCTGCTCAAGATGGGCGGGGTCACGGAGAACTCAATCGACTCGGTGTCGGACAGGGACTTCGTGGCGGAGTCCGTGTTCGCGCTCTCGCTCCTCATGGTCCACCTCTCCTCGCTATGCGAGGAGCTCGTACTCTGGTCGTCCCAAGAGTTCAGATTCGTCAAGCTCCCGAAGGACCTCTCAAGCGGCTCCAGCATGATGCCGCAGAAGAGGAACCCGGACATACCCGAGCTCGTCCGAGGCAAGGCCGGGCGGGCCATCGGTCACTTGGTCGCGATCCTCACCGTGCTGAAATCTCTTCCCCTCGCGTACAACCGCGACCTGCAGGAAGACAAGGAGAACCTCTTCGATGTCTTCGACACCGTCGGGGCCTCGCTCCATGCCCTCACGCACTTCCTCGCAGAAGCTGAATTCGACACGGTGAGGATGAGGGAGTCGGCGGAGGTGGGGTTGATGACCGCGACCGACCTCGCCGACCTCCTCACAACCCGCGGCATCCCCTTCAGGACCGCCCATGGGATCGTCCAACACGTCTCTGAGCAGTCCGGAGGGGACCCGCGCAACTTCAAGAGGCTAGCGGTCGAGGCGGCCTCGGAGCATGGCGTGGCTCTCGCGGGGTCTGACCTGGACGCCCTGGACTTGGACAACTCGATATCGAGGCGCGACTCCTACGGAGGCACCTCCCGAGTGTCAGTGGACATCCAGGCCGGGGAGGCCGCCGTCGCGTTGTCGGGCGAGAAGAAGGAGTTGACTGGTCTCAGGAGGCAGTTGGCCGCCGTGGACGACCTCGTGACGGGCTGACGTTCACTTGCCGTTCTCGGGGACGATCTTGTCCTCGACGCAGGCCGAGAGGATGTCGAACGCGCGCATCATGTCCTCCCTGTTGACTATGAATATGGTGTCCGTGTGGCAGCTGACGGCCTCGAGCAGGTTTATTCCCTGCTCCGAGAGCATCGAGACCAGGTACGCGAACGCCCCCCTGGTGGTCTCTATCCTCTGAGGGCTCTTGACCGTGATCTCGGCGAGGTTCTGCTTCACCGTGACGACATGGTCCTCGCCTATCGCCCGCGCGACCATCGGCAGGAACTTGTCCTCCGATATGACGGTGATGGCGTTCGCGCTCTGCATCACCTGCATGGTGCTCTTGTCCGAGAGGATCTTCTTCACGACCTCCTCGAGGTTCCTGAGGACGATCCACTCGTTCTTCGCCACGACGATGCATATGCGGGTCTTGAGCTCGAGCCTGCTCTCCTCGAACACGCTCATTATGTCGCCCTCGAAGTCCGTCTTCGAGAGCCTCGCGGCGTAGCGCCTGCTGGCCGCGAGCACGGCCTCCTCGTGCGTGACGCCCGTCTCCTTCATGATGAGCCTAGACAGGGACGAGAAGTTGACAAGGTCCTTGCTGACGCAGTCCCTGACGCTCGGGTGCCTGTCGATGTACTTCCGAGTCGTCTCGGCGACGCTCGGCCTGTCCTTAGCTTTCTTGTCCATTCCTCAGGCGAATCCGCTGGACCGCCTTTAAGCTTTGTCGTATCTCGGACACGCGTTTCGTCGGAGCCAGGCCCGGGGAAGGGTTAAATACGGACACCTCATAGGCCGGATTTGCGGGCATCCGTCGCCAATGCTCCCGTAGTGTAGTCCGGTTCATCATCCCAGCCTTTCGAGCTGGTCACCCGGGTTCAAATCCCGGCGGGAGCACACATCATTCTGGACAGCATGAGCGCCTGACGGGAGGGCCGAGGCGGCCACCGGCGCAATAAGAGAAGTGTAAGAGGTTTGGTTGAAGAGGTTTGGCGCAACTGTGGCCGGCTAAGTCTCCTCGATGCCTTCCACCGCGGTCGATGGCACCTTCCCGCCCTTGCGGCCCTTCAGGACCATGACCACGACGGCCACGACGACGATCGCCGCCACGAGCGCGATCCACAGACCATACTCCTGGATGAACGACTTGTCGTCGTCCACCGTGATGGTCACGTAGTCCGCGTCCGTCTGTCCCTCGAAGTCCTTGACGGTCAAGGTGACGTTGTACTCACCGGCCACCTCGAACGTGAACTCCGGGGCCTCGCCGTACAGGGTCTCCGTCCCTCCGTCGTAGGAGAAGGTCCATGTGTAGTTCACGACCGACAGGTCGTCCGTCGAGCCGCTGCCGTCAAATGAGACCTCGGCCCCGATGTCCACCGCCTGGTCGGCCCCGGCGTCCGCCACCGGCGGAGCGCTGGCGCTCACGTTGACGACCGCCTCGGCGCTCTCGTTGAACTCGCCGTCGTCAACATAGACGGTGAACGTGTACTCGTCCGCCACGGAGTACACATGCTCGACCTCGCGGCCGACAGCCAACCCGCTGCCGTCCCCGAAGTCCCACGTGTACACAAGGACATCGTCGTTCACGTCGGTCGCCGTCGCGTTGAACACCACGGTCTCACCGACGAGCGCGGTCATGTTCACCAGCGGCGTGATCTCAGGAGCGAAGTTCGTGTCCTCAGACAACACCGTGATGACGCCAGCCTTCGTCTCGTTGTGCTCGTGCCCGTCATCCACATACACGCGGTACACGTAATCGTCTGGCATGACGTACATGTGAGTCACGGTCGCCCCTGACTCCATAGACGAACTGTCCCCGAAGTCCCACCAGATGCTCATCTCGTCGCCATCAGGGTCGAACGGGTCTGTCGTGAACACGACGGTCGTGTTGGCCATCACCGTCGGGTACGACAGGTCTGGAACCAGCGGGGCAGCGTTCGCCTCGACCGTGATCGACACTGGCGACGAGCTCGTGTTGTCCTGCATGTCCCAGACATACACATACGCCGTCACCGTCCCGGCGGTATCGTACGTGTGCGTCACCGTGAACGAGACCTCCTCGTCCGGCGCCGTCGCGACGTTCTCCTCAACGGCGAAAGTGCCGTCCCCGAACGCGAACGTGAACCTCAACGGGTCCCCATCGGCATCGGTCGCCACCGACGTGAAGCTGACATCTTGGTCAGTGTACACGGCCGTTTCGCTTGCGACGAACGACACCACGACCGGCTCAGCGTTGATCGCAGACAGGACCGTCACCGTGCCGGTGTCGGACACGTTGTGCCCATCGACGCCGGTCTGGTCATCCGCGTAGACCGTCAGGTCGTACACGTCCTGCACATCGTACGTGTGGAGCGCGTAGTCGACATCCGTCACGGATATCGTCCCGTCGCCCCACTCCCAGGTGTAGGCGATCGGGTCGCTCTCCGGGTCCGATGCCGTCACGGTGAAGTTGTATTCGACATCCGTGTCCACATCAGGGAAGTCCGGCACATCTATCGTCGGCGGAGAGTTGCCACCTGCAATCACGAGGGCGTTCGTAGTGACCGGCCTCGGGTCAGTGCCCACGCGGTTGTCCGTGACGGACATGGTGACAGTGTACGAGCCGGCTGTCAGGTACTGGTGCTCCACCACCGGTCCTTTGGCCGAGTACATGTCACCGAACGACCACGAATAATCCAGCTCGTCGTCCTCATCGTCGACCGCGGAACCGGTGAACGTCACCACATCCCCCGTGTCGAACATCAGCGGGTCGTACGATATGCTGAGGCTGTGCGGGGCCGTGTTGCTCGCGTCGATGACCTTCGCCTCGGTCTGACCCCAAGTGATGAAGTAGTCCGCCGTCGTAGCGTCGTCGGACTCCCTCGCGGCGAAGTACACCGTATAGTACCCGTCCTCAGCGTATGTGTGGGTCGCGGACGGGGATGACTGCCATCCGGATGTCGTCCCGTCCCCCCAGTACCACTGGTACTGCAGGGTCGTGCCGTCCGTCGCCGAGCCGCTGAAATCTATCGCGGTGTCCACATACCCTTCGAACTGCGCGTCCAGGCTCGTTATCACGGGCGCCTGGTTGGATGGGTCCTCAGCGTTCGGGCCGTTCGGGGAGATTAGCATGTAGAGATACGGGAACCCCTGGTCGGGCATCAGGATGAAGTCCTCCTCCCAGTCGCCGTAGTTGCCCCAGTTGAGCGTGCTGACTGCGTACAACTCCTTCCTGTAGGCCACGCACTGGCAGCTGAAATGCTCGTACGCGAAGTCCTGCATCTCGTCGAGTATCGCCCCCCTCGCGACCGGGTCCATCGCGCGGACGGACTCGTTGTACATCGCGTCGAAGACCGGCTCGGACATGAACACGTCGCTCCAGCTGCCGATCTCCGCTGTCGTCAGCACCGACAATATGTCGGTCGACGGCTCGGAGAACGGAGTGAATATCCAGTCCCAGAGCCAGGTGTCGTAGTCGCCGTAGTACCAGATTGTGTTCATCTGGTTCGGCGCGACGAGCTCCAGGTTCAACTTCACCCCGGCCTCGGCGCACCAGTCCACCATGAGGTTCGCGCCAGCCAGCCACTCGGGCGGGTCGTTCAGGGTCACGAACCGGAACTCCAGCGGCTGAAGGACGTCCTCGAAGTACCCGTACAACGGGGTCGTCGTGGGCGTCGCTGGGTTGCCAGCGGCGTCCATGTTCCACCCGTCATCCATCAGCATCTGCCTCGCGGCGGCCGTGTCGAACGGCACCGGGGTCTCGTACCGGTGGTACCATGGGTTGATGTCCGGAATGAGTGAGTCGGCGTATGTGCCGAGGCCCTCCAGGACATCGGAGACGAACGCGTCCTTGTCTATGCACATCGCCATCGCCTCCTTCACCTCAGGGTCGAGCAGTATCGGGTTGTTGTAGGCCCCACCTTGAGTCCATCCCAGCTCGGCCCTCTTCTCCTCGGTGAGCTGGTTCAGGTTGAACTCGTAGACGAACCCAGTGCTCTGGGCGAACCCTATCACGTCATCCAGGGTCTGCAGCTCGCCCACGTAGACGGACGGTTGGACGCCCATCATGCAGTCGATGTTACCGAGCTTCAACTCCGTCCACGC
>JAUPMC010000123.1 GCA_030836605.1 Thermoplasmatota archaeon
GCTGTCGAGGCTCCTCCCGGACGACGCGATCGTGACCACCGAGGTCGGGCAGAACCAGATGTGGGCCTCTCACTTCTACAAGTGCCATGGCAAGAGGATGTTCATAACCTCCGGGGGCCTCGGGACGATGGGGTTCGGGTTCCCGGCCGCGCTGGGCGCGAAGGTCGCTAGGCCCGAGAGCGTCGTCGTCGACATCGCGGGCGACGGCAGCCTCCAGATGGTCTCGCAGGAGTTCGCCACCGCCGTCGAGAGCGACATCCCGGTCGTGGTGTGCCTCATGAACAACGGCTGGCTGGGCATGGTCAAGCAGTGGCAGAAGCTCTTCTACGGCTCGAGGTACATGGCGACCAGGTTCGGGGGCAGCCCGGACTTCGTCAAGCTCGCGGAGGCCTACGGGGCCGAGGCCCTCAGGGTCGAGAGGCACTCCGAGGTGGCCGAGGCGATCAAGAGGGCCGCTAAGTGCGAGGTCCCGATGCTCCTGGACTTCATGATAGACCCGGAGGAGGACGTGCTCCCCATGACGCCCCCGGGGAAGCAGACGTCTGAGTGCATCAAGGGAAGATGCCAGTGGCAGGGAGGTGCTTGAATGGAAGTATTGATGTTGCTCGTCTACGACCAGCCTGGAGTCATGCAGCGGGTCATGGGCGAGTTCACCAGAAAGCGAATAAACGTGGAGACCATCGTGGTCGGGAAATGCGAGATGCCTGAGAGGGCCAGGATAGTGCTCTCGGTCGAGAACAGGGAGAAGGCGACGAACGTGATCGAGCACCTGAGGGCTCTCCAGGAGGTCATCGAGGCGGACATCGTCGCCCCGGATAGGCACGAGGCGTACGCGATCCTCCTCGGGAAGGACGGAGTGTGCAGGGTCACGGGCACGGCCGACGAGGTCGAGGCCCTGATCAAGAAGAGCCAGCCGCAGAGATACATAGAGGCGATGAACGCGATATGAGACGGATGTGGTGACAATGGCGAGGATGTACTACAACAAAGACGCGAACCTGAACGTGCTCAAGGGCCGGAAGGTCGCGGTGATAGGATACGGGATACAGGGTAGGGCGCAGTCCCTCAACCTCAGGGACAGCGGGGTCGATGTCGTGGTCGGCCTGAAGTTCAGGGACGACTACTGGAAGCAGGCCAAGGCGGACAAGATGGAGATACTCGGCATACCCGAGGCCGTCAGGGCCGCGGACATAGTCATGATGCTCATACCGGACGAGGTCCAGAAGATGGTCTACGACGCGGACGTCGCCCCGAACCTCCGCACGGGCATGACGCTCGACTTCGCCCACGGGTTCAACATACACTTCAAGATGATCGTGCCCCCGAAAGACGTGGACGTGATCATGGTAGCGCCGAAGGGCCCAGGCGCGCTGGTGAGGGAGACTTTCCTCGCGGGCAACGGCGTGCCAGCGCTCATAGCGGTGCAACAGGACCACTCGGGCAAGGCGAAGAAGACGGCCCTGGCGATGGCCAAGGGGCTCGGCGCCACCACGAGGGGGGTCATCGAGACCACCTTCAAGGAGGAGACGGAGACGGACCTCTTCGGCGAGCAGGCGGACCTCTGTGGGGGCGCGAGCGAGCTCGTCAAGAAGTCCTTCGAGGTGCTCGTCGAGGCCGGGTACCAGCCGGAGATAGCGTACTTCGAGGTGCTCCACGAGTTGAAGCTGATCATCGACCTGGTGCAGAAGGGCGGCATCGAGGGCATGTGGGACAACGTGTCCAACACCGCCGAGTACGGCGGCAGGACCCGCGGGCCCAGGATCATAGACGCGCGCGTGAAGGAGAACATGAAGATCATCCTGAAGGACGTCCAGTCCGGGGCCTTCGCGAAGGAGTGGGTCGAGGAGTGCGGCTCGGGCATGCCCGTTCTGACGAAGCTCCGGAAGGAAGGCGAGAAGTCCAAGATAGAGGTCGTCGGAAGGGACATCCGGAAGATGTTCAAGTAGACGGTCGCGCCAAAAGGCATAGATACAGGACGGCCGTTTTTCCACCTCGAGGCAGGCGACGGACGTGGAACACCGCATCCCATCAGGCAGGCGGCTCGGAAGGTTCGAGGGGCCATCAGGCGTGTTCATGGGCCTGGTCGACGGCGAGTCCGTCGAGGCCACGGAGTCGAACGACCTCTCCGAATTACTCACGCGCGGATGCCTAGGCACCGGGAGGACATTCAGCCTGGGTCAGCTCCGGCTGCTCCCGCCCGTGCACAGGCCTTCCAAGATGATATGCATCGGCCTGAACTATCGGAGCCACATCAAGGAGATGGGCTGGGAGACGCCCAAGGCGCCCATCATATTCTCGAAGCCCGCCTCGGCCATAATCGGTCCCGGAGACCCCATAGTCATGCCTCGGGCGTCGTCCAGGGTGGACTTCGAGGGCGAGTCGGCCCTGATAATCTCCTCCAGGGCGAAGGACGCCAGTGACGGGGGAGCGCACATATTCGGATACACCTGCGTGAACGACGTGACGGCGAGGGACCTGCAGAAGACCGACCCTGACTGGACCAGGGCCAAAGGCTTCGACACCTTCGCGCCCATCGGGCCGTTCATCTCGCCCGCCACTCCCACCAAGGTCGAGACGCGGCTGAACGGGAAGGTCGTCCAAAGCTCCCCGTTGAGCGACAGGGTGTTCGGGGACGCGGCCCTCGTGGAGTACATATCGACGGTGATGACGCTCGAGCCCGGCGACGTGGTCGCCACCGGGACGCCCTCGGGGATCGCCCCGATGAAGGCGGGCGACGTGGTGGAGGTCGAGCTCGACGGGATAGGATGTCTCAAGAACCCGGTCGTGAATCCATGACCGGGCACAAGGAGGTATGACGGAATGGCAGTACAGCCGAGCGAGAAGATTTGGAAGAACGGGCAGCTGATACCATGGAAGGACGCGACCGTGCATGTCCTCACGCACGGGCTGCACTACGGGACCGGGGCGTTCGAGGGCATCAGGTGCTACGGCACCGACAAGGGCCCCGCCGTCTTCAGGCTCAAGGACCACATGGCCAGGCTCCACTCATCCGCCAAGGCCATCCAGATGAGGATACCTTTCACGGCCGACCAGCTCTGCGAGGCGACGAAGGAGACCGTCAGGACCAACAAGCTCGACTCGTGCTACATCCGGCCGATAGCGTTCTTCGGCGTCTCCGGCATAGGGGTAAACCCGATCGGCTATCCGGTCGAGACCTTCATCGTCGCCTTCCCGATGGGAGCGTACCTCGGCGACGAGGGCATGAAGAAGGGCATACGCGTGCACACGGCATCCTGGCACAGGGCGCCCGTCGGCTCCGTCCCCGCGACCGCGAAGATATGCGGCGACTATCTCAACAGCGCCCTGGCGGTCATGGAGGCCAAGATGAACGGCTTCGACGAGACTGTCATGCTGAACGACCTGCACATGGTCGCCGAGGGCTCGGGCGAGAACATATTCATGGTCAAGGACGGCAGGATACTGACTCCGCCAGTGAATGCGGGCATACTCCCGGGCATCACGAGGGCCTCGGTCATGACCGTCGCGAAGGACCTAGGCTACGAGGTCGTCGAGCAGAACTTCTCGAGAGGGGAACTGTTCCTCGCGGACGAGCTGTTCTTCACCGGCACCGCCGCCGAGGTCACACCGATCAGGGAGGTCGACCGGAGACAGGTGGGGGAAGGGGTCCCCGGACCGGTCACGAAGTCCATCCAGAGCACCTATCTGGATGTCGTCAAGGGCAAGGTCGCGAAGTACTCGGATTGGCTGGACCCGGTCGAGTGAGCGGCCGCACGACAACCAATAAATACCCGTCCGGACAATACATCGTCTGACGATTGTCATACGAAGGGATGGGTGAGATGACAGCGTACACTATCGAGGAACTTGTTAGCCAGGCAGAGTCAGGAGGCAGCACGCTCGCGGAGGTCCTCACTTCCCGTCTGTCAGCCAATGACTTGGACATGCTCCAGCGGGACCTCTCCAAGATGATCGCCGAGAACTACAAGTCAATCGATGGGTTCATGGCCGACGTCGAGGTACCCAGCATCGCCGGTCTATCGGTCCTCTCTGATTCCGACCTGGATGAGATTCAGCATGAGGTCCTCGCGGCCCTGTCAGACGAAGCACTCGTGGCTCAGGCGTGAACCACGCGCGGTGGCTCACTCCTTCTTCTTGAATATCCTGTTCTCAGCGTCCATGAGATCGTAGTGGAGCCTCGGCGAGCCGAGCAGGGACTCGGTCCTCCCGAGCATCAAGTAACCGTTGGGCCGCAGGGACCTGTGGAGGTTCATTACGACCTGGTCATGCATCGTCCGCGAGAAATATATCAACACGTTCCTGCACACGACGATGTCGAAGAACCTCGACACTGGCTCGGACAGGAGGTCTTCGTTCACGAACCTCACGCGGCGCCTCAGCCTGTCCCCCACTTCGTACTTCTCGTCCCTCTCGTCGAAGTACTCAAGGAGCAGCTGGGGGGGGACGTTCTTGACCTGTTCCTTCGTGTAGACGCCCTTGCGAGCGAAGGCGATGGCTGACTTGGAGAGGTCACCGCCGGTGACCGTCCCTATGATGTTCTCCATGTTGCCCGTCCTCCTCAGCTCCTGCTCGAGGCACATCGCCAGCGTGTACAACTCCTGGCCGGTCGCGCACCCAGCGCTCCAGATCCGGACGATCCCACCGGTGCCGACCTTGGACTTGATCACGGGCCGGATGACCTTCTCCGAGAGGGCCTCGAACGCCCCAGCGTCCCTGAAGAAGTCCGTGACGTTGATGGAGAGGGCGCCTATGAACTCGGTCGTCTCCTCCTCGCTTGAGCGCACCAGCCTCAGGTAGTCAGGCAAATCGTTAGCGCGAGAGCGTCCCACGCGCTTCCGCAGGCTCCGGAGCACGAACGTGCTCGAATACCCACTGATGTCGAGTCCTCTGGACCGCTTCAGGTGCTGTCTGACTGACTCGATGGCCTTCGCTTCTGAGTCTTCCATTCAAGCGGTTCCATGCACGTCTGGTTAGATATTCTCTTCCATAACGGCAGATCCCCCCATCATCAGACGTGAGACCAGAGACGACATATTTTTATATGGACCAACCCGATTTTGACCTATATGCGAGAGTGCATATGCCCAGCAGAGGCTATACAGGCTGTCCGCTCTCGCTCGATGATCGTGCAGGTGATTTGTTGAGGCTCTCGCTTACCGTAAAGCTCGTGGCGTCGATACTTGTCCTTGTGCTCGTGCCCATCACGGGCGTCAGCATGATATCACTCTCCGGCCTCGACGACATCAAGAGCGACGTCGGGGTGCTCTATTCGGAGAACCTCGAGGTCATCGCAAAGATATCCGAGGGGGCGAGGTTCCTGGCCGCGACGGACAGCAGCCTCCTCCTCTACTACATCAACTACGGAACTTCTGATGCGGGTGGGTACCTCGAGGAGAATACTGCGCAGATAAGGAAGTTCGACCAGTTCCTGATGGACTTCAGGGCGAACTACTCATACGAAAGACTCCCGAACATGACCGCCATCATAGAGGACCAGGGACGCTCGGACCTCCTCGTTGACCAAGTTGAGACTTTCAGCGTCATCGAGCTGGAGTGGGAGAACTACGTCACGGACACTCAGGACGTCGCGAGACACCTGGCCAACAACGAGACCGCGCAGGCCTATGACATGATGGTAAACGCGTCAGAGAGCATGGACGCCCTCACACTCAACATGGACAGGCTCATAGACATATACGCTGAGGGCGCGGCCTTGATGGACATCGCGGCCGAGGAGACCATCGAGCAGAGCACGTTCTGGATCCTCGTGGGCGGCGTCTCCGCCGCGCTCGCGATATCCGTCGGCGCGCTCCTCGTCTCGCTCCTTGTCACGACGCCGATCGTGACCGTCTCCAAGGCCGCTGGCAGGATCTCGCAGGGGGACTTCACCACCAAGCTCGATATCAAGGCTGGCGGCGACGAGGTCGGAGACCTGGTCCGCTCGATGAACATGCTCATCGAGAACACATCGGTCCCCCTCCAGAAGCTTACGGAGAGCAGCCAGGCGATCGCGGCCGGGGACTTCTCCAAGGACATCGATGTCGAGGCTAAGGGCGACCTCGCGAGGCTCGTGGACAGCTTCAGGAGGATGAGGGCGGCCCTCATCAAGCTCACGGAGCAGATCCAGCTCACATCGAAATCCCTCACGGAGTCTTCCGCTATCCTCGCCGAGACCGCGAAGCACATGACGGATGCCACCCAGCAGGTCTCCTCGTCCATGACGCAGACCTCGAAGGGGGCTCAGATACAGGCGGCCAAGGTGGACGAGATGGTCAGGATGCTCAGCGAGCAGACGAAAGCCATCTACGATGTGGTCCAGAGCTCGCAGAACGCCGCGAGGGCGTCCGAGGACGCGAGCGACGTGGCCCAGAAAGGCGGCAGGTCGGCGGAGGATGCGCTTCAACGCATCAAGAGCCTCCTGAGGAGCGTCGAGGAGACCGCTACCGCCATGAGCGCCCTCACCAAGAAGTCGAAGGAGATATCGCAGATTGTGATGATCATAAGCAACATAGCCCAGCAGACCAACCTGCTGTCCCTCAACGCCGCCATAGAGGCGGCGAGGGCGGGAGAGCACGGCAGGGGGTTCGCGGTCGTCGCGGACGAGGTCAGGAAGTTGGCTGAAGGCTCCAGGAAGGCCGCGGGACAGATACAGTCGCTCATCGAGTCCGTCGAGAAGGACATCGTGGAGAGCACGACCAAGATGGAGATGACCAAGACGACCGTGTCGGAAGGCACGAGGACCGTGTCGGAAGCGCTGAAGTCGCTCGAGGACATCGCGGCGACCGTAGAGGAGACCGCGGCCATGGTGCAGGAGATCAGCGCGTCCACTGAGGAGCAGAAGGCGCTGACAGAGAGCCTCGCCAGAAGCCTCGACGAGGTCGCCAGCATCGCGACCGAGACATCGTCGTCCGCAGAGGAGGTGTCTGCGTCCTCCGAGGAGGTCGCGGCGGGGATGGAGGAGCTGACGGCGTCCGCCCAGGACCTGGCGGACCTCGCCAACACCCTCAACACGATAACCAAGGACCTCTCGACCATCGCGACGCACCCTGAGCGTGCCCCTCGAACGAGGCGGCGGGCCGAGCAGCCAGCTGACGAGGACGTGGACCAGGAGCGAGACTGATGCCAGGCCCTGAACTCCAACAGTATGTCGTGTTCAGGCTCGGCGACGAGGAGTACGCCTTCGACATAGCCGCCGTGAAGGAGATCAGGGACCTCGAGCAGGTCGCGAAGGTCCACAGGAGCCCCTCGTTCATCGAGGGCGTCATGAACCTGCGAGGGAAGCTCGTGACCATCGTGGACCTCAGGAAGCGCCTCTCGATAGAGGCGCGGGCCCCGGACGCCTCCTCGAAGATAATCGTGATAGAGGCGCCTGACGCGCCCGTCGGGTTCCTGGTCGACGAGGTGACAGAGGTCGTGAAGGTGGGCGACGGGGACATCGAGGCGGCCCCCGCATACGTGGCCGACGGACTGGAGGCGGAGTACGTCAAGGGGATCGCCAAGATGGGCGAACGCCTCATAACGATCGTCGACCCAGTCAAGATACTAGACCTGTCGACAGATGACGGCGAGACCCGTGGAGGCTGATTCGTTTGGCAACCGTGCTCGTGGTGGATGACTCTGAGTTCATGCGGCGCGTCCTGAAGAACATACTTGAGAGCGGAGAGCACAAGGTCAGGGAGGCCAAGAACGCGAACGAGGCGCTCGATCTCTTCAAGCGCTTCGGGGCCGACATAATCACCATGGACATCGTCATGCCCGAGACGGACGGGATCGAGACTGTGAAGAGGCTCAAGGAGTTCGACCCGAAGGTCAAGATAATCATGATCTCGGCCCTGGGGCACCAGAAGACCGTCATGCGCGCGCTAGAGGCGGGGGCGATGGACTTCATCATGAAGCCTTTCACCTCGGACGACGTGCTGGAATCCGTGAACGCGGTCCTTCAGATGGAACGCTGAGAGGGAGCCCATGTCGGAGTCCGTCCGGGTGCTGGTGGTAGACGACAGCGCATACATGCGCGTCATCCTGACGGACATGCTGCAGTCCGAGAAGGGGATATCCGTCGTGGGGGCGGCCAAGGACGGTTTCGAGGCCGTGGAGATGACGAAGAGCCTCTCCCCGGAGGTCGTCCTGCTCGACATCCAGATGCCCAAGATGGACGGCCTGGCCACGCTCCAGAGGATCATGAAGGAGTGCCCCACCAGGGTCATCATGCTCAGCGCGATGAACAAGGTCGACGTCCAGCTGCCCCTCAAAGCGCTCGAGATGGGTGCCGTGGATTTCATCCCGAAGCCGAGCGGGCCCGTGTCCGTGGACATCGTCCGGTACAAGAAGTCCATAGCCGACCTCATCAAGAGCGCGGCGTCGGCGAGGGTGGACGTACTCAAGCGGATGAGGGCCCCTATCCAGGTCGACCACATGAGATCAGTTGTGCCACGGACGGAGGGCGCGGGGGCCAAGGCTGTGGTGATCGCGGCGTCCACTGGCGGGCCGAGGTCCCTCGAGACGGTGTTCTCCGCCCTGCCCAAGGACATGAGGGTCCCGATCATCATCGTCCAGCACATCCCCCCTGAGTTCTCGCCCTCCCTCGCCAAGCGCCTCGACGCGGCCAAGGGGCCGAGGGTCGTACTGGCGACAGACGGCACAGTCATAGAGCCCGGGACCGCGTACCTCGCCCCTGGAGGATACCACCTGAAGCTCGAGAGGCGGAACGGGAAGGGAGTGGTGGCAAGGCTGGACGACAGTAGCCCGGTCCAGTTCGTCAAGCCGTCCGCGAACATCCTGTTCGAGAGCGCCGCAACATGCTTCGGCGAGGGCCTCCTGGGAGTCGTCATGACAGGGATGGGCTCCGACGGTGCCCGGGGCGCGAAGGCCATCCGGGCGGCTGGGGGCCGCGTCATAGTCCAGGACGAGGCGACCTCAGTCATATTCGGCATGGCCAGGGCGGTCGTGAAGGAGAAGGCAGCGGACGAGATCGTCCCGCTTGACAGGATACCACATAGGATCATCGAATTCGCGGGGGGATGAGAATGGCGAAGGAGTTCGACCTGAACAAGTACTCGAAGTTATTCGTGACGGAGGCGAGGGAATACCTGCGCACGCTCAACGACTCCATGGTCGAGCTCGAGAAACGCCCGGAGGACAAGGAGCTGATAGACCAGATGTTCCGGGCGTGTCACACGATCAAAGGCATGGCCAGCATGATGAACCTCGTCGCCGTGACGGAGACGGCCCACGCGCTCGAGGATGTCCTGGGGGCGATAAGGGACGGGAGACTGTCGGCCTCTCCCCCAGTGGCCGAGGGGATATTCACCGGCCTTGATGGGCTGGAATCCATGGTGTCCCAGGTGGAGACGACCCTGGATATCAAGGAGGTCCCTGGACTGGTCGAGCGACTGCGCGGCCTGATCTCGAACCCGCCGCCGACGAAGAAGGAGAGGAAGAAGAAGGCGGAAGCCCCCAAACCACCGAAGGACCAGGCGGGAGAACCCAAGGATAAGCGTAGGGTGATGGTGATCGTGCGGCTCGCGCGCAGGTGCGCTCTGCCCTCCGCGAGAGCCATGGTCATCGTCAAGGAGCTTGAGAAGAACGCCGACGTCGTCGAGACCTCCCCGTCCGAGGCCGATATAGAGAACGAGCGACCGTTCGAGGAACTGACCGTGCTCCTCGACCCGCGGAAGGGGTTCGAGGAGTCCGTCTCCAGGGTCGGCGGGATGACCGACGTCGAGGATGTGAGATGGGGCGCGCAGTCCGAGCCGAGGGAGTCCTGGGCGAGGCACTCGAAGCAGGACAGGAGGGCGGGCACGCCTGACGCCCCCCTCGTGCAGACCGTCAAAGTCGGCATGGACAAGCTCGACGAGCTGCTCGATGACGTCGGGGAGCTGGTCATAGGCAGGAGCAGGCTAACGGACAAGGCGGGCTCCGGGGACGACTACGAGCTCCAGGAGATATCATCCCTCATAGACAACCTGACCTCTGAGATACAGTCCAAGGTGCTCAGCATCAGGATGATACCCCTGGACATCGTGATGAGCAGGTTCCCGAGGATGGTCAGGGACATATCCAAGGCGGAGGGTAAGGAGGTCGAGTTCGTTGTCGAGGGCGGGGGGATAGAGCTCGACAGGACCGTCGTCGACAGGATCGCCGACCCTGTCATGCACATCATAAGGAACTCGATAGACCACGGGATAGAGACCCCGGAGGAGCGGGCCAAGGCGGGGAAGAACCCGAAGGGCCTGATAAGGGTCGTCGCGTCGAAACAGCAGGACCATGTCCTGATAGAGATAACGGACGACGGCCGCGGGATAGACTTCGACAGGATAAGGCAGACGGCGGTCGAGAAGGGCCACATGACCAGGGAGAATGCCGACTCCGCGACGGGGAGGGAGCTCCTCGACCTGCTGTTCAAGGCGGGGTTCTCGACCAAGAAGGAGGTGACGGAGACTTCCGGCCGCGGGGTGGGGCTCGACGTCGTCAAGAAAGGGGTCGAGGACCTCGGTGGCTCCGTCATGGTCAGCACAGCCAAGGGCTCGGGCTCGACCATATCCCTCTGGCTGCCGTTCACGCTCGCGATCATAGACGCGATGATGACCTCCGTGGCC
>JAUPMC010000124.1 GCA_030836605.1 Thermoplasmatota archaeon
AGCGAGACGGCGAACAGCGCCGACACAAGCACACAGGATATCCTCTTTGACTCACTGAAGCTAGTTATCCCCTCACCTCCCGATAGACCGAAGGGTGCAACACAATCGATGGTTTTAGACTTATTGACACTGACTATATAACCGGGCTGAGGCCGCGGGGACCCCCGCTGAGGGGGTCCACACGCCTCAATCCTCGATAGCGTCCGCTGGGAATGGGTCATCCTTCGGTTTGATCCCCTTGAACAGGAAGAAGAAGAGGCCCGTGCCGACGACATAGAAGGCGGTCGCGATGAATATCGGGAGGTCGTACTCGCCGTCTTCCAGCATCTTGGCCCCGAAGTAGGATGTCACGCTGTTCGGAAGGCGCCAGATGATGGAGTTGAGTGCGCTGGCGAACCCGCGCTCCTCCTTCGCGATGATGCCCATCAGGTACGCGTCCAGGAGGGGCACGGCCATGTTCATGAGCGCCGCCCGCACGAGGTACACGCTCGCGGCCAGGATCGCCCCGGGCATGAACGCCATGCTGAGCATGAAGAGGGTCGATGTCGCCTGCGTGACGACGATCGCCTTGATGACGCCGTACCTGCTGGCGATGAGAGGGCTGAGGATGGCCGCGATCCCAATCGTGATGTTGGAGACCGCCAGGAGGGGGCCGCTCCAGGCGTCGGTGACGCCGTACTTGAGGAGGAGCCAAGACGGCACGAGGGGGATGATGAAGCCCGCGCCGAGCCCTATCATGGCGTTGATGCTGGAGAACCTCATCAGGACCTTGTTGCTCTGGCCGCGTCTGAACCCCTCCCGCGGGGTGACGGCCTCCTCATAGCTTCTCATGAGGGGCCAGAACAGCAGCGGGGACAGGGCAGCGACGCCGGCCATCAGTATGAAGGCGTAGCTGTGCAGGTCCTCCGATGTCATGCCGGTCCAGGCCTGGATGGGCGGGAACAGGAACGGGACGGCGAAGCCGATCCCGAAGGCGGCGTTCCCGACTACGAATGACATGGAGAACGCCTGGTTCCTGTTCCGGGTCGTCGTCTGGTCCGCTATCAGCGCGTTCCAAGTGGACGCGAAGGCCGCCTCGCAGACGGCCATGACGGATGTGGCGATCAGCAGAGGGGCAAGGTCCGTCGTGAAGGCGAACACGAGTATGGACGGGGGGATCCCCAGCATGCCGAGTTGGAAGATGGTCTTCTTGCCCTTCCGGTCGGCCAACAGTCCTATCGGTATGGCGCTGACCACGAACACGAGCCCGTTGACGGCGATCAGGAGGCCGACGTCACCCATGCTCACGCCGACCTCGGGGAGGTAGGCCGCGATGGCGATGATGACATAGCCGTAGGCTATGCCTGAGGGGATGGTCAGGTAGACGAGCCACCTGACCCTCGACGGGATGGAGCTGAATCCTTTGTCCCGCGGTTGGGCTTCTGCGGCCTTCGGTCCCATGCGGTCCCAAACCTCTTGCGACGGGCCTCGAAAGCGGTAGGTCATGATAATCCCTGCTGTGCCCCAACACCGTGCGTAGAGGGGTGTACCACGCGAGACCTGACAAGAACCGATTTCTAGGGGTAAGGCGTTCAGGGTACGCCAGTGCGCGAGGTCCGCCCTCGAGTCACTGGCGGGGAGAGGGGAGGATGAGAAGGGGATTCCTAGTGATGGCGGCCGTCGTCATGGCCGCCCTGGTGTCTGTGCCCGCGGCAGGGCTCGCGGGGAGCGAGGCTGAGCAGCAGGTGTTCGTGGTCGTGGCTGTCGGGGACATCGCCCAGGAGCAGCTGCCCAGGTATAACCTGGGCAGGAACCAGTACGACGATGTCGCGGACCTCATATACGGCTTGGGCGCGGACAGGTTCCTGATGCTCGGGGACGGGCAGCACAACGACGGCACCTATGACAACTACATGACATACTACGACCCGTACTTCTCGAAGGTCAGGGACATCACCTGCCCCGTCGTGGGGAACCACGACTACTACACCTCAGACTCGGCGGAGGGATACTTCGCGTACTTCGGGGAGCTCGCCCACGGCCCGCACGGCTATTACTCATTCGACCTCGGCTCGTGGCACGTGATCGCCCTGAACTCGCAGATCCCCAGATTGTACGATCACACCGAGCCGGGGAACCCCGCGTACGACCAGCACCAGTGGCTCAAGAGCGACCTGGAGTCGCACCCGGAGGAGGACTATACGGGTATCATAGCGTACATGCACCACCCGATGTACGACTGGGAGCTGTACGACAACGCCGACTGGTACTACTCGTACGAGATCGAGCCGCAGGCGCACCTATGGCAGGCGCTGTACGACGGCGGCGTCGACATGGTCCTGAGCGGCCACAACCACAACTACCAGCGCTGGCTGCCCCAGGACGCGCTCGGGAACTACGACCCCGGCGGGGTCGCGCAGTTCGTTGCGGGCACCGGCGGCAGCTACCTGTGGAGCTTCCCGAACAGCGAGAGCCCGGCGAACCTCGTCTCGAGCCTGGAATCCGACTTCGGCGTCCTCAGGCTCACGCTCTACGAGGACCGCTACGACTTCGAGTTCGTCGCGACCGACGGCGAGATACTCGACTCGGGGTACGGCATCGTTTGCGTCAAGTGAGCGGCTAGCCCGCCTGACGCCTCCGGACGAGCAGGAACAGTGCCATCACCGCGAGGACGGGAGCGACGACCGAGCCGAACTCTGGTATCGGGGTCTCCTCGCCAGGGCGCTCCATCAGTGGGTAGTAGTCGTACGTGTTCGCTGGGTCGCCGAAGACCGTGTACGGGGCATCGCCGAACCCGTCCGCGGGGGAGACATCCACCCCGGAGTAATCGTTCCAGTAGTTCCCGCCGAAGGGCGTCGTCTTGTTCCACCAGTTCCCCGACCCCCCGGAGTCATAGGCCTGGTCAGACACGTCCCCGGTGTTGCCTACGAAGCTGTTATGATACACGAACGCGCCATCGCAGTCATAGAGGTACACCCCCCCAGCGTACCATCCGTAGTTCTCCGAGAGCGTGTTGTTGTATATGACGCAAGAACTGGACGACTCTACGAATATCCCGGACTCGTCACAGCCAGAGATGTCGTTCGACGAGAAGTTGCTGTAGTCGGAAGTGACCGCGCGCAGGCCATAGCCAGTGAGGTCCGATATCGAGTTCCCACTGGCGTTGCAGCAGCGCGCGTCGCTGAGGTATATCCCCAGTCCACCGTTGCCGATCGTGTTGTTCATGACCCTGCAGTAGTCGGGGTATGTGTTCACCTTCCTGAGGTCCACAGCCGTGTCACAGAATTGGACCGTGTTCGATTCCACGGTCACGTAGTCAGAATCTACGCTCGACACGCCGAAGTTCGCGTAGGCGAGGAGCGTGTCGTTGACCTTCGCGTGGCTGACCCCCTGCAACCCGATGGCATAGGCCAGAAGGCCCGATGAAGCATGAACGTCGACCCGGCATATCACAAAGGATTCGGTCCTATCCAATATGGTGATGCCAGCTCCGCCGTTGCCGGGGGTTATTATCCATCCACAGATGACGTAAGGGTCCGACAGGCTCCCATCGCCGTCTATTATGCCGTGCGACGCGCGCAGCTCGACGGTCGAGAGGTCGGTCGCGCTGTCGATGTATATCGGATCAAGGGATGTGTACGAAGCAGCTGGCTCCGAGTAGGACAGCAAGACCACCAAGAACGACCCGAACACCAACGTGGCGACGACCACGGCGCTCGCCTTCCCCCGATATGACGCGACAGACCGGGTACGAGGAGTCGGAGGCGACTGCCGAGCGGTGGTCCCGTCCAACGAGGTCCTCCTGTCTATGACTGGAGGACTCACCCGGCCGCTCGTTCCTCGCACTCCCCCCGATGAAGACCCCGACAGACCCATTGGCTGACCCGTCTTGGAATGCGATACACCCCATATCACAGTTTTGCCACGCTTATCAGATCGGAAGAGCACAC